>JAWVGK010000058.1:0-4621 GCA_033855155.1 Solirubrobacteraceae bacterium
ACTCGAACGCCGGTGGCGAGCAGCCGATCGGCCTGAACACGCTGAAGCCGGCTCCCGGCAGCCGCAAGCCGCGCAAGCGCGTCGGCCGCGGCCACGGCTCGGGCATGGGCAAGACGTCCGGCCGCGGACACAAGGGCGCCGGCTCGCGTGCGGGCAGCAAGGAGCGGCCCGGCTTCGAGGGCGGCCAGATGCCGATTCACATGCGGATGCGCAAGCTGCGCGGTCCGAACATGAAGAAGTCGATGCCGTTCGAGATGTTCCGTACGCACACGCAGGCGGTCAACCTGCTCGATCTCGAGGCGCGCTTCGAGAGCGGCGACGAGGTGACCGTCGAGTCGATGCGGGCCAAGGGCCTGGGCACGCGCAAGGGCGTCGCGATCAAGGTCCTCGCCAAGGGCGAGATCACCAAGCCGCTGACCGTGCACGCGCACGGCTTCAGCGCTTCCGCGCGCGCGGCCATCGAGGCTGCCGGCGGCACGTGTCACATCCACGCCGACTGAGGGCGACGGCTCGCATGCGAGGGCGCGAGGGCGTCCCGCCGCATCGCGGGGAGGACCGCGGGCCGCACGCGCGATCTCGCGAGGACGTTCGCAGAGGACCTAACCGATCACCGGCCCTCGGATTCGCGTCCAGCGAATCTGCTGCTCGAAGCCTGCGAACCGCAGCTGCATCGCGTCGTGGGCCAGCTCGATCACGTCGAAGAGCTCGACCGTGAACGGGGACTCGTACTTGTCCTCGAGGTCCCATCCGAATGCTCTTGCCGTCGCGCGCCCGGCCTTCGCCGCGGGTTTGAGCGCCAAGGCCGACATCGCTCGCCCGACCCACGGAAGCGCCGGAAGCTCCGCGTCACGACAGCGAAGCTCGAGCCGCGCAGCGCCGCCGCCGTCGCTCTGAACCGACCACGTCCCGCCGAGCTTTCCGAGCACCGCCCTGGTGATCGCGCTCTGCACGAACGACTGGGGGGTTTCGCTTCGCTCGTACCTGTGATCCTCTCCCAGAGAGTAGATCACGCAGTCGCTGCTGTCGGCGAAGCCATTGGAGACCTCGGGGAGCTCCGCGCGATGGGCGAGAGCGTCGCGGAGGCGTCGCCCATGCTCTTGCCGGAACAGCCCGTCCGGCGTCTCGCTTCTCCACGACCCGACGAGAGCGTGTTCGAGCCGATCAGCGATGTCCGGCACCGGTCGTCCTCCCGCGGTTGGAGTTGCGACGTCGGCGCAGGAGCATATGCGTCGAGTCGGGGCGAGCCAAGCGCGCCCGTGGACGCCGCGAGGTCCAGCGCCAGCGGGCCATCCGGCCTGTCTGTACTAAGCTGCGCCGCCGGTGCTCTCCACCATCCTCACCGCGTTCACCGTTGCCGAGATTCGCAAGAAGCTCGCCTTCACGGCGCTGATTCTCGCGCTCTACCGGCTCGGTTCCTACCTGCCCGTGCCGGGCATCGACATCGAGGCCGTCAAGTCGATCCAGGACTCGTTCAGCGGCTCGAGCATCCTCGGCTTCCTGAACCTCTTCAGCGGCGGCGGGCTGTCGCGCTTCGCCATCTTCACGCTCGGGATCATGCCGTACATCACGGCGTCGATCATCCTGCAGCTGCTGACGGTCGTCGTCCCCTCCCTGGAGAAGCTCTCCAAGGAGGGCGAGGTCGGCCAGCAGCGCATCACGCAGTACACGCGCTACCTCACCGTCGGCCTCGCGTTCGCGCAGTCGATCGGCTACGTCTTCCTGTTTCGCTCGCTGACGGCGAGCGCCGGCCAGCCCGTCATCAAGGACTTCAGCGCCCCGCGCGTGTTCCTCATCGTCGTCTCGCTGACGGCCGGCTGCGTGCTGATCATGTGGATGGGCGAGCTCATCACCCAGCGCGGGATAGGCAACGGCATCTCGCTGATGATCTTCGCGTCGATCGTCTCGCGCCTGCCCCATGGCGCGCAGGCGTGGGCGAGCAGCTCGGACGCCGTCTTCAAGGTCATGTTCCCGTTCGTCGCGCTGGCCGTGATCGCGGCGATCGTGTTCGTGCAGGAGGGCCAGCGCCGGATCCCGATCCAGTACGCCAAGCGCGTCATCGGCCGGCGCATGACCCAGGGCGGCCAGACCTACCTGCCGCTGCGCGTGAACATGGCGGGCGTCATCCCGGTGATCTTCGCGGCGTCGATCATGGCCTTCCCGCCGACCGTCGGGCAGCTGCTCAACAACAAGCTCGGCAAGGACTTCGCGGCCTTCTTCTCGCCCAACGGCTGGGCGTACGTCATCGGCGAGTCGGTCTTCATCATCCTCTTCACGTACTTCTACACGGCGGTGACGTTCAACCCCGTCGACCAGGCCGACAACCTCAAGAAGTACGGCGGCTTCATCCCGGGGGTGAGGCCGGGGCGCCCGACGGCGGAGTTCCTCGACCGCGTGCTCGCGCGGCTGACGTTCCCGGGCGCGCTGTACCTCGCGGCGGTCGCTGCCCTGCCGACGATCCTCTTCAACTCGACGAGCGCGAACTTCTACTTCGGCGGCACGTCGCTGCTGATCGTCGTCGGCGTCGCCCTGGACACGATGAAGCAGCTCGAGGCGCAGCTGATGATGCGCAACTACGAGGGCTTCCTCAAATGACCGGCCGCGGCCGCACGCGGCTGTCGCAGTAGCTCCCGATGTCAGAGCTCAACCTCATCCTCCTCGGGCCTCCCGGCGCGGGCAAGGGCACGCAGGCCGAACGCCTGACGGACGACTTCAACCTGCCGTACATCGCGACGGGCAACATCCTGCGCGCCGCCGTCGCCGCCCAGACGAAGCTCGGAAACCAGGCCAAGACCTTCATGGACGCCGGCGAGCTCGTGCCCGACGAGGTCATCACCGGCGTGATCCTCGAGGCGGTCGAGGGCGTCGACGCGCGCGACGGCTTCCTGCTCGACGGCTTCCCGCGCACGGTCGCGCAGGCCGACGCGCTCGGCGAGGGCCTGGAGCGCCTCGATCGCCACCTGACCGCGGCGATCCTCATCGACGTCCCCGACGACGAGGTCCTGCGCCGCATGTCCGGGCGCCGCGTGAGCGTCAAGACCGGTCGCGTCTACCACGTCGAGTTCGATCCGCCCAAGCACGACGGACGCTGCGACGTCGACGGCTCGCGGCTCGTGCAGCGCGACGACGACAAGCCCGAGACCGTCCGCCACCGCCTCGACGTCTACCACCAGCAGACCGCGCCGCTGATCGCCCTCTACGAGGAGCAGGGGCTGCTGCGCCGCTTCGACGGGACGAGGTCGCCGACCGAGGTCCACGACCACATCCGCGCGACGATCGCGACGCTGCGCCTCGAAGAAGAGCTGTGATCGTCAAGAAGACGACGCAGGAGATGGACAAGATGGCGGCCGCGGGCACGATCCTCGTCCGCACGCTGGCACTCGTCGAGAGCAAGATCCGCCCGGGCGTGACGACCGCCGAGCTCGACGCCGCCGCCGAGCGCTACATCCACTCGCAGGGCGCGACGCCGGCGTTCAAGGGCTACCGGGGCTTTCCCGGCTCGCTGTGCATCTCGCCGAACTCGATGGTCGTGCATGGGATCCCCGGCTCCTATCAGCTGCGCAGGGGCGACATCCTGTCCGTCGACTGCGGCGTCGTGCTCGACGGCTGGGTCGCCGACGCCGCGCGGACGTTCGCCGTCGGCTCGATCTCGTCGGTCGCGCGCAAGCTGCTCGACACGACGGAGGCGTCGCTGTTCGCCGCCGTCGAGCAGTGCCGGCCCGGCAGGCGCCTCGGCGACGTCTCGCACGCCGTCCAGCAGCGCGTCGAGGCCGACGGCCTGTCGGTCGTGCGCTCGCTCGTCGGGCACGGCATCGGCCGCGACATGCACGAGGACCCGCAGATCCCCAACTACGGCCCGCCCGGCAAGGGCGTCAAGCTCGAGGAGGGGATGGTCTTCGCGATCGAGCCGATGGTCACCGTCGGGCGCCACGACGTGCGCCTCGCCGAGGACCATTGGGCGATCTACTCCAAGGACGGATCGCTGGCCGCGCACTTCGAGTTCACGATCGCCGTGACGGCGGACGGGCCGCGGGTCCTCACCCCGTGGCACGAGCCGACCGGCTGAGCACCGTTCGCTACACTCAATCGTCGCGCCTGCGGCGGCGATGCATCGCGTCCTGCCCGCGCCTCCTCACGTCTTCCGGAAAGGGCTCATGAAGGTACGACCGTCGGTCAAGCCGATGTGCGAGAAGTGCAAGATCATCCGCCGCCACGGCGCGGTGCTCGTGATCTGCTCCAATCCACGTCACAAGCAGAGGCAGGGGTAGCTCGTGGCGCGCATCGCCGGCATCAACATCCCCCTCAACAAGCGCGCCGAGATCGGACTGACGTACATCTACGGCGTCGGCCGCCCGACGGCGAACGAGATCCTGCGCAAGACCGGGATCGAGCCGGACCGCAAGGTTCGCGACCTCACCGAGGACGAGGTCTCCAAGCTCCGCGACGCGATCGACGACATCACCGTCGAAGGCGACCTGCGCCGCGAGCGCTCGCAGAACATCAAGCGCCTGATGGAAATCGGCTGCTACCGCGGGATGCGTCATCGCCGCGGTCTGCCCGTTCGCGGGCAGAACACGAAGACGAACGCCCGCACGCGCAAGGGGCCCAAGCGCATGCAGGTGGC
>JAWVGK010000059.1:0-8962 GCA_033855155.1 Solirubrobacteraceae bacterium
GTGCGTCAGGCGGTCGGCGAGCAGCGTGCGGTTCGGCATGCCCGTCAGCGGGTCGTGCAGCGCCTGGCGGCGCATCTCCTCCTCGGCCTTCATGCGCTGGATCGCGTCGGCGAGGACGTTGGCCGTCGCCTGCAGGAACGCCACCTCATCCGCGCTGACCGCGGGCTCCGAGGCGACGCTGAGGAAGCCGAGGCGCGCCTCGGCGGGGCCGATCGCGATCTCGTCGGAGCGCGACAGCGCGGCGCCCGTGTCGAAGCGGCGCCCGTCGACCGTCGGCAGGATTGTCGCGGCGACGTCTCGCGAGAGCGCGGCGCGGCCGACTGCGACGGCCTCCTCGACGAGCTCTCGCAGGGGCTCCCCCTCGAGCGCCAGCTGCCCGAGGCGCGCGACGGCGGTCTGCTGGCGCAGGCTGCGCTCGAGCTTCTGCTCGGCGGCGGCGAGCCCTTCGCGCGCGCCGTCGAGCGCCTCGGCCGTGCGCCCGACCTCGCGCTGCAGGGTGTTGAACGAGTCGGCCATGACGCCCACCTCGTCGCGCGAGGTGACGTGCACCTCGACGACGTCGACGCGCGCCTTGGCGGCGCCGAGATCGCCGACGCTCAGCGCCCGCATCGCGCGCGTGAGGTCGGCCATCGTGCCAATCGCGAGCCGCTCGGCCGCGACCGAGACCTGCTCCACCGCGTGGCCGATCATGCCCGGCAGGATCAGCCCGACGGCAACGGTCAGCATCGCGACCGCGACGAAGATGTCCTGCAGCAGCGAGATCAGCGCCGGGTCGTCGTCGGGGACGTAGCTGACGGCGAGCAGATAGCCCGCGCCGTCGAGCACGATGACCGCGATCATCGCGCCGGTGAGCTTGATGTGCAGCGAGCGCTTGACGCCCGGATGCCCGGAGCGGCGGCGGTCGCTGACGCGCCGCCAGGCGTACAGCAGCGACCCGGCGTACGCGAGCGCGAGCGACATCAGCACGACGGGCAGCCCGAACTGCTCGAAGCCCAGCGCGGTCGCGAGGAACCAGACGCCCGCCGCGACCACGCCGGCCATGATCGTGCCGCGCGGCGCCCGCCACGGCCGCTCGCGATCGGGCTCGTTGCGGCGCAGCAGCCAGACGGCGATCGACGGCAGCGCGATCGCGATGAGGTAGGCGAAGTTCGCGGCCGCGATCATCCACGTCGGCACGCCGAGCAGCAGCGCGCCGATCGCGAAGCCGGCGGTGATCAGCGTCGTGACCCACGGCACGTCACGGCGCGAGCGCGTCGCCCACGAGCGCGGCAGCAAGCCGTCCTCGGCGAGCTGCGACAGCGTCCGCGACGCCCCGGCCAGCGGCTGCATCGTGCCCATGAACATGTTCGCGACCATGAACCAGACGGCGGCCGACTTCGCGAGGCCGGCGAGCAGCGGCGCGAACGTCGGCCCGAGCGTCTCGCTGAGCTCGCCGCCCATGCCGGCGGTGCCGATCGTCCCGAGCCAGACGAGCGGCAGTACGACGAAGAACAGGCCGGCCATCACGCCGCTGGCGAAGACCGATCGCGGCAGCGCGCGCGCCGGGTCGCGCATCTCGCCGACGTGGCAGGTCGCGGCCTCGAACGCGGGGGCGGCGAAGCCGACGAGGTACAGGCCCGCCATCGCGGACGTCAGCGCACCGAACGCGCCGTCGAATGGCGTGTCGAGATGAAATGAGGTCGCGCGGCCGACGTCGACGGTGCCGGCGACGATCGGCACGACAGCCGACAGCAGCGCCAGCAGCGCGGCCGCGAGCCCGACGGGGATCGCGAAGCGCGTGACCGCCCGCACGCCCATGAGGTTCAGCCCGACGAACGTCACGACGATGCCGATCGCCAGCGGCGTGATCGGGATGAACGGCACGTACCACTGGTGCAGCGCGGTCGCCGACAGGATCGCCGTGAAGCCGCACGTCGGCACCCAGCCCCACCAGTAGCAGACGCCCGTGAGGTTCGCGAGCACCGGGCTGTAGGGCTTGAACGCCTCGGCGCACGTGGCGGCGATCCCGCCGACGCGCTCGGGCCACATCAGCACGAGCTCCGTCCAGCCGGGCGCCGCCATCCACGACAGCAGGACCCCGACGACGAGGATCGGCACGGCCCCGCTGCCCTGCGTCGCGATCAGCGCGCCGGCAAGGAAGACCATCTGGTTGGAGCCGCCCATCGCCAGGGCGGAGGTGCCGAGCCACGAGAGGGTGCGTGGGTGTGCGTCGGGCGCGCCTTGCGGCATGGTCGGGTCTCCGCGTCAGGGGCAGGGATCACCCGTGTCATCGGCCGCACGACCCGGGGGTTGAGCCCAAATCTGGGTAATTGGCGCAGAGCGCCGATCCGCCACGTCGCAGCGCCGCGCACCCGCGGGCGGCCGGCGCGCCTCTAGGATGCGCCGGGTGACCAACCGGGATGACGAGCTGACGCAGATCAGCGGCTGGACCGACGACGACGCCGGCGTGCTGTACGCGGCCGCCGTCCTCGAGGAGCTCGAGCTGATCGAGCTCGTCGAGCGCCTCAACGAGCTCAACCAGAACACGATGCTGTCGATCGGCGCCGGCGAGGCGTCCAACCGGCTGCACGAGTTCTGGGACCAGGGCTACAAGCGCATGCCCGCAGCCCGCCGCGCGAACGTCTACGACAGCCTCTTCGGCGAGCCCTTCGCCGGACTGCTCGACACGCTCTCGACGGCCATCGCCGAGCAGGGCGACGTCGCCGCGGCCGCCGACGCGCTGCGCGCCCAGCTCGCGGCCCGCAGCGACGAGACGACCGCCAAGGCCGCCGCCGAGCTGCGCGGCGTGCTCGGCGAGATCGGCGCCGTCCTGTCGGACCTGGAGCTGCGCAGTGCCTACGGCGCCGACGACATGTGGCAGCTCGTCGAGAACATCCAGCGCGAGCACGGCGGCGACGCCGACGTCCAGGCCATCCGCACGCGCGCCGTCGAGGGCGCGCTGATCGTGCACCGCCTGGCGCAGCTGTGCGAGGGCGCCGTCAGTCGGTGACGGCGGCGCCGGTGCCGGTGACGCGCGTCACCTCGGCGATCGACGTCATGCCGAGGCGCACCTTCTCGAGGCCGTCGTCGCGCAGCAGGCGCATGCCCTGACGCACCGCGAGGTCGGCGATCTCCGGCGCGGGGGCGCGCGCGAGCGCGAGCTTGCGGATCTCCTCGGATACCGACAGCACCTCGTAGAGGCCGATCCGGCCCTTGTAGCCGGAGTAGTTGCAGCGCGGGCAGCCCTGCGCGGCGTAGGCCTCCATGTCGAACTGGCTGCGGATGCCGTTGGCGCGCAGGACGTCGGAGCTGATGATCTGGCGCTCCTTGCAGAACTGGCAGAGCTTGCGCGCCAGGCGCTGAGCGACGACGCAGTCGATCGCCGACGCGACGAGGAACGGCTCGATGCCCATCTCGATCAGCCGCGCGATCGCGCTGGCGGCATCGTTCGTGTGCAGCGTCGAGAGCACGAGGTGACCGGTCAGCGCGGACTCGATCGCGATCTGGGCGGTCTCGCGGTCGCGGATCTCGCCGACCATGATGATGTCGGGGTCGGCGCGCATCATCGAGCGCAGGCCGGTCGAGAAGTGCAGCCCGGCCTTCGAGTTGACCTGCACCTGGGTGACGCCGTCGAGCTGGTACTCGACCGGATCCTCGATCGTGATGATGTTCTTCTCGATCGTGTTGAGCTCGCCGAGCGCGGCGTACAGCGTCGTCGACTTGCCCGAGCCGGTCGGCCCGGTCACGAGCACCGCGCCGTAGGCCTGGTGGAAGGCGCGCTCGAAGCGGTCCTTCTCGGCCGGCGCCATGCCGAGCTTCTCGAGCGACAGCACGACCGAGTCCTTGTCGAGGATGCGCATGACGACCGACTCGCCGTGGACGCTCGGCAGCGTCACGACGCGCAGGTCGACGTGGTGGCCGTCGATCGTCAGGCCGACGCGGCCGTCCTGCGGGACGCGCCGCTCGGAGATGTCGAGGTCGCTCATGATCTTCACGCGGCTGATGACGCCGAGCACCATGCGCCGCTGGATCTGCGCCGTCTCGACCAGCACGCCGTCGATGCGAAAGCGCACCCGCAGCTCGCTGCCGTTGGGCTCGAGGTGGATGTCCGAGGCGCCCTGCTCGACGGCCTGCGCGACGATCTGGTTGACGAGGCGGATCACCGGCGCGTCGTCGGCGGACTCGCGCAGGTCGACGACCTCCGCCGGCGCGTCGGCGTCGTCGGCCTCGAAGAAGTCGTTGGAGACGACGTCGTCGAGACGCGTCAGGCGCGAGATCAGGCCCTGGATGTCCTCGCGGCTCGTGACCGCCGGACGGATCTCCTTGCCGGTCAGCAGCGCGATGTCGTCGACCGCGAGGACGTTCGCGGGATCGGCCATCGCGACGAGCAATGTGCGGTCGTCGATGAAGCCGACGGGCACCGCCTCGTAGCGCTTGGCGGCCGGGATCGAGATGAGGTTCGCGGCCGTCATGTCGGGCTGAAACAGCGACAGGTCGAGGTGCTCGAGGCCGTGGCGCTCGGCGACCGCGCGCGCGAGGCCGTCGGAGGTCAGGTTGCCCGACTCCAGCAGCACGTCCTCGGGGGTCTTGCCGGTGCGCCGCGCCTCCTCGATCGCGAACGTCACGCGATCGCGGTCGGCGAGCCCGAGGTCGACGATGACGTCCGTCAGAAAGCGCGCCGGACCGCTGGCGCGCCGCGGCTTGGTGATGCCGTCGGGGGTCGGCAGGTTCGGTACGGCCTTGATGGGGATCGGCTCAGCCAAGGTTTGCCCTCGAAGTCGTGTTAGGCGGCTCGCGCTGCCGCACGCATCGTGTCCAGCGGCGCGGGCAGGCCGGTCCACGCCGAGAAGCTCAGCGCGCCCTGGCGAACCAGGATCTCGAGTCCGTCGATGGTGATCACGCCCCGCCTTTCCGCCTCGCAGACCAGCGCCGTTGCGCCGGCCCTGTAGACCAGGTCCACCACGATCGCGTATTCGCCTAGCCCATCGGCCTGCAGGGGCAGGTCCTTGAACGGACTGGACAGATCGTCGAGCCCGACGCTCGTGCAGTTGACGAGCACCTCGGCCGCGACGGCCGTCGACACGACGCGCGCGCCGAGCCCCCGTGCGCGCTCGGGCGTGCGGTTCCAGACGCAGACGTCGGCGCCGGCCTGCGTCAGCGCCCAGATCGCCGCGCGCGCGCTGCCGCCCGCGCCGAGCACGAGCGCCGACGCTGGCGCGCTGCCGAGCGCGGCGAGCAGCCCGGGCGCATCGGTGTTCTCGGCGACGATCGACCCGTCCTCGCCGAAGGTCAGCGTGTTCGCGGCGCCGATCGCGCGGGCGGCGTCCGAGGCGCTCGTCGCCAGCGCGAGCGCGGCCTGCTTGTGCGGGATCGTGACGTTCGCGCCGCGAAAGCCGGCGCCGCCGAGGGCGCGCACGGTGTCGTCGAAGACCTCCGGCGCGACCGGCAGGCGCTGGTAGCGCTCCAGGCCCGCCGCGCGCATCATCGCCGGCGAGCGGCTGTGGCCGACCGGCCAGCCGAGGACCCCGTAGCGCCGGTCCGCGGACCGGGTCATCAGCAGGTGGTCGGCGACTTGCCGCCGGCCGCCTGGCGAGCGGCCTCGTAGCGGCTGCTGTCGGCCTCGAACTGCGCGAAGCTCGACGAGAACGCGTGCTTGCCGCAGGTTCCCGGCTGCACGACGTAGTAGCGGTAGTCGACGTTCGCGGGCGCGGCGGCGGCGCGGATCGAGGCGAGGCCCGGGTTGCCGATCGGCGTCGGCGGCAGGCCCTGGCGCTTGCGCGTGTTGTACGGCGAGTCGATCTGCAGCTCGGACTGGCGCAGCGGCCGCGTCCAGTTGTCGGTCGCGTAGCGGATCGTCGCGTCGATGCCGATCGGCGTGGCGTCCTTGAGGCGGTTGTAGATGACGGCGGCGATCTTCGGCCGCTCGGCCGCGACCTGCGCCTCGCGCTCGACCATCGACGCGATGATCAGCACGTCGTAGGCGGTCAGGTTCTTGCGCCGCGCGCGGCGCAGGTCGACGCGCGCGAGGTTGGAGGCGAACGCGGTCAGCTGCTTGGAGACGAGGTCGTTGGCGGGCGCTCCGGTGCGCAGCTCGTAGGTCGCGGGAAAGAGGAACCCCTCGAGCGAGCGCGTGCCCCGCGGCGCGCCGTAGTGCAACGGGTTCAGGCGCCCGCGGAAGTGCGCGGACGCGTCGAGGTAGCGGCCGCGCAGGCCCTTGCCGGCGACGAGTCGCGCGATCTCCCTGCGCGAGCGGCCCTCGGGGATCGTCACGTCGATCGTCGCGTTCTTCGACACGCGCGGCGGCGCGGTCAGCGCGTCGATCGCCGCGCCGTAGGTCATGCCGTGACGCAGCAGGTGCCTGCCGGAGCGCAGGTCCGAGCGCTTGCCCGCGAGCGTGGCGCGGATCGAGAACAGCCGGCCGGAGGCGACGACGCCCGCGTCGGCCAGCGCGTTGCCGATCTGGCTCGCGCTGGCGCCGGGCGGGATGCTGACGCGCACACGCGCGCCCTCGACGCTGCCGAACGGCTGGAAGAGCATCAGCCCGCCGACGAGCAGGATGGCGAAGATCGCCAGCGCGATCAGCGCGCCGGCGCGCGACCTGACCGAGCGGCGGGCGCGCGCGGGCCCGCCCGGGACGTCGCCGGGCGGCGTCACGATCGTGCGTGGGGCCCGCGGCGCGCCGGCGTGGCGCACGCGGCGGATGCCGATCGGCCGCTCGGTCGCATCGTCGAGGATGCCGGCCGCCGCCGCCGGAGGGGCCGGCGGTTCGGGCTGGATGCGCAGGACGGCGGGCTCCTCGCGATCGCCGGGCGCGATGCCGCGGCGCGCCGCGCGACGGTCGGCCGCGCGATCGCGAAACGGGGGCTCGACGGGGGCGGCGTCGCCGGCGCGGCCGCGCTGCCCGCGTCCGGTGCCGCCGCCGGCGCGCGACCCCGCGCGCCCAGCGCGCGACGTGGCCGGCCGTTCGTCGGACCCGCCGCGCGGGCCAGCGCGCCCACCGCGCGATGCGGCAGGCGGTTCGTCGGGCCCGCCGCGCGGTGCGGCGCGAGCGCGCGGCTCACCGGCCCGCGCGCCGCCGGCCCGCGGTTGGGTGCGATCGCGCGGGGGTGTCGAGGTCTCGGGGTCACGTGGATCAGGGGGCGCCGCAGGCTCGCCGGAGCCCGGCGCCGCGAGCCCGCCCGTGCGCTGCTCGCGCGCCCGGCGGGCCTCGCGCTCGAGGCGGTCGCGCTCACGTTGCTCGGCGGTACGCTCGCGGCCCGCACCCGGTCCGTCTCGGCGGTTGCGGCTCATGCGGCTCTGGGATTGGGCATGAACCTACCCGTCCTCGGTGCCGCGACGCGTCGCGAGCCAGCCCTCGAGCAGGTGCGCCGCGGCGCGCGAGTCCTCCGACGCCATCGGGTCGCCGGGGTCGCGGCTGGCCAGCAGCGTCGTGAACCGCTCGTCGTGCAGCTCGACGGGTACGTCGACGCGTTCGGCCAGGCGCTGCGCCCACGCCCGCGTCTCGGCCGTCTGCGCCGAGTCGCCGCCCGACAGCGACAGCGGCAGGCCGACGACGACAAGCCCCGCCTCACGCTCGCGGACGAGGTCGACGACGCGCGCGAGGCCCTTGCGCGTCGCCGGACGCAGCACCGGCTCGATCGGCGTCGCGAGCGTCTCGGTCGGATCGCTCACCGCGCAGCCGCAACGTGCGCTCCCATAGTCCAGCGCGATTACCCGCATGGGCTACTTCGCGAGCGCCGCGACGATCGCCGCGCGCGCGGCGTCGATCGCGTCGGGCAGCGCCTCGGGGTCACGACCGCCCGCCTGGGCCATCGTGTCCCGCCCCCCGCCCCCGCCGCCGGCGACCTGCGCGGCGGCCTTCACGATCGCGCCGGCCTTGACGCCGCGCGCGACGAGCGCCGGCGTCACCGCCACGACGAGGTGCACGCGGCCGTCGAGGACCGTGCCGAGGACCGTCGCGGACTGCTCGCCGAGGCGCCCCTTGACGCGATCGACGATGTCCGGGAGATCCTTCGCGCTGGCGACGCCGCTGACGACCGACGCGACGACGTCGGCGCCGGCGACCTGCGTCGCACCCGCGGCGAGCGCCTCGGCGTCGATCGAGCCGGCGCCGTTGGACGACGCCGCCTTCGCGGCCTGCTTGACCTGCTCGCGCAGCGACGCGACCGCCTCGGGCAGCTGCGCCACGGAGCTGCGCAGCAGCGCGGCGGCCTCGTGCGCCTTCGCGTCGGCGGCGCGCAGCTCGGCGACCGCGGCCGGGCCGGTGATCGCCTCGATGCGGCGCACGTTGGCCGCGCTCGAGCTCTCCGACAGCAGCTTGAAGACGCCGATCTCGGCCGTGCTGCGGACATGGGTCCCACCGCACAGCTCGCGCGAGTAGTGGCCGTCGCCGATCTGCACCATCCGCACGACGTCGCCGTACTTCTCGCCGAACAGCGCCATCGCGCCGAGCGCGCGCGCCTCGTCCAGCGTGGTCGTGATCGGGCGCACCGGGTCGTTGCGCAGGATCCACGCGTTGACGCGATCCTCGATCCAGGCCAGGTCCGGCCCCGTAATCCGCTCGCCGTGGGCGAAGTCGAAGCGCAGCTTGTCGGGCCCGACGTAGGAGCCGGCCTGGCGCACGTGGCTGCCGAGGCGCTCGCGCAGCGCGGCGTGCAGCAGGTGCGTGGCCGTGTGGTTGGCCTGCGTGGCGATGCGGGCGGCGCGGTCGACGCGCGCGACGACGCGCACGCCGGGCTCGAGGGCGCCGTCGGTCGCCTGCACGAGCAGCGCCTGGTCGTCGCCGAGGCGCACGACGTCGACGACGCGGACGGCGCAGTCGCCGCGCTCGCACTCGACCGTGCCGACGTCGGCGACCTGGCCGCCGCCGGTCGCGTAGAACGGCGACTCGGCGAGCTTGACGAGGATGGCGCCGCCGTCGGCGTCGGCGAGGGCGCCGACGGTCGTGTGCTGCTCGAGCGTCTCGTAGCCGGTGAAGTCCGTG
>JAWVGK010000060.1:0-2836 GCA_033855155.1 Solirubrobacteraceae bacterium
ACGCCGCCGCACCCGGCATCCTTCGCGGCATAGACGAGATCGATCGCCACATCGTCGCGGAGCTGCTCGAGGACGGCCGGCTGAGCCTCGCCGAGATCGGCGAGCGCGTGAGCCTGTCCTCGCCCGCGGTCAAGCGTCGCGTCGACCGGCTGCGCGCGACGGGGGTCATCACCGGCTTCCGGGCGGTCGTCGACCCCGGCGCGCTGGGCCAGCACACCGAGGCGTTCGTGGAGATCCACTGCGCCGCGAACATGAGCCCGAGCGCGCTGCGCGACGCGCTCGCCCACGAGCCCGAGGTCGTCGCGGCGTACACGGTCAGCGGCGACGCCGACGCGCTCGTGCACGTGCGCGCGACGGACGTCGCGCACCTCGAGGCGACCGTCGAGCGGATCCGCGCGAGTCCCGAGATCGCGCGGACGAAGACGACGATCGTGCTGAGCCGCCTGATCGCACGCGAATGATCGATCGCACGCGCGCGGCGTGGGTCGGGATAGTGTCACGACGTTCTTGGCGTTGATGGTCCAGAATGGGGTGTGATGCAGCTTGGGGCTGATTCTCTGCGTCGTGCGTTGCCCGCCGTGCCATCCACGGTGACGGCCCTGCGCGGCGAGGCGGCGGCGTTCGTCATGGCCGCCGGCTTCGGCGAGCCGTTGCTGTCGGGTGTCAAGCTCGCCGTCTCGGAGGCCGTGACGAACGCCGTCATCCACGCCTACGTCGACGCGACGCAGCCCGGCGAGGTGCGACTGCTCGTGAGCCTCGAATGCGACGGCGTACGGGTGACGGTGTCCGACGACGGCTGCGGCATGGTCCCGCGCCTGGACAGCCCCGGGCTCGGCGTCGGGCTGCCGTTCATCGCGCATGCCGCGGACACGCTGGACATCGTCCACAACGCCGGCGGCGGCACCGAGCTGCAGATGTCCTTCCGCGTCGCGTCTCGCTGAAGAGCCCGCTTGTACACGTTTCGCACGGGTTCTGCGCGCAGAGCTGCGCCGTTCGCCTTGCGCGTTGAAGGCACCGCCGCCGTGGTCGTACATTCGCGGCCTTCGACGGATCGAGAGGGGTGTGGACGATGGCTCCAAGGATGGGCATGGCGCTCGTTGCCGTGCAGCTCATGCTGCTGGCGCTCGCCGCCGCAGCGCAGGCGCAGTCGCCTAGCACCGGCTGTGTCGCGGCGACGGTCGTGCCGACGAGCGCGGGCATGCGCCCCGCCGCGTCGGCGGCCGTGCTGTGCCTCGTCAACGCGCAGCGTGCGGCGCACGGCTTGGCCGCGGTGACGCAGTCGCCGCTGCTGACGAAGGCGGCGACCGCCCACAGCGTCGACATGGTGCGGCGCGGGTACTTCTCGCACGTCACGCCCAACGGGGTCGACCAGCGCGGCCGCGTCGCGCGCACGGGCTACCTGCGCGGATGCCGCCGGCCGGCGCTCGGCGAGACGATCGCCTGGGGCACCGGCGACTACGGCTCGCCGGCCGAGCTCGTCAACGACCTCATGGCGAGCCCGCCGCACCGCGCGATCATCCTCGACGGACGCTACCGCGAGGCGGGCGTCGGGCTGGCCCTCGGCGCGCCGATGCCGGACATGGGCGACTTCGGCTCGACGCTGTCGCTGAACTTCGGCCGGCGCTGAGGCGGCCGGCCGCTACAGGCGGCCGATCGCCCGCTGGAGGTACGGCCCGAGCGTCGTCGCGTAGACCTCGGTGATGTGCTGGTCGTCCTTGTAGACGAGCGCGCCGCCGATGACGGGATAGCAGCGCTGCGGGCCGCAGAAGAAGCGCGACATGTCGACGACCTTGACGCGCTTGGAGCGCAGGCGATCGGCGGCGACGACCGCGGCGTCCGTACGCAGCACGTCCTTGCGCGCGACCGCGCAGGCGTCGCCCGCATTGCGGGCCATGGCGATCGCATGGCGCACGCAGTCGAACGTGTCGTTGCCGACCAGCGGCGTGTCGCGGATGACGACGATGCGCGTGACCGACGCGGGCAGCGCGTGCCACGCGGCGGTGTAGCCCCGGACCTTCGTTGCCAGCTCGTCGTGCCCGGCGCGGTTGACGATCTCCGCGGCGACGTGCCCGACGACGAAGATCGTGTGCACCTCCGGGTGGCGTCCGAGCCACGCGGGCACCTGGCGGTTCCAGTCCAGGCATCCGAGTCGGCGGCTCTCCGGCGCGATCGCCGGCGAGGCGCGTGACAGCGGGCAGCCGCTGCGCGTGAGCGAGATGCCGCGCCAGCGCTTGCGCTGCGCGACGTTCTCCAGCGCCGCGCGCCAGTGCGACGCGTGGCTGTCTCCGACGACGGCGACCGTGAAGCGCGCGTCCGCGGCCGGCACGCCGAACTCGCACGGCGTGACGAGGCCCGAGACCTCCAGCGGCGTGCAGGGCGAGTTGGTCGCCGTGACGGCCTCGTCGGGCGCCGGCACGACCGCGTGGCGCAGGCGGCGGTTGTCGCACACGTGGCGCGGATCGCGCGAGGCGGCGCCGAAGCAGCGCGCGTGCGCCGCCGGCGCGGTCGACAGCGCGATCTCCAGCGGCAGCTCGCCGACGTCGGGCAGGCGATCCTCGACGCCCGCGGACATGCTGCTGACGTGCCAGTGATAGAGGCCGGGCACGAGGCGCAGCTGCGCCGGCGCGAAGTGCGTGCTGATCATCGTCGGCCGCGGGCGCCGCACGTCGGACGCGATGTCGCTGATCCCGATGCGGTTGCCGTCGTGGTCCAGCGTCGTGTAGCGCAGGCCGACGCCGGACGTCGCGTGGGCGCTCGGCACGACGCAGAGGCGACCGCCCGGCGTCGGCGCGTCGTCGTTGCGCAACCACACGCACAGCCCGCTGCGCGGCGTCGG
>JAWVGK010000061.1:0-5838 GCA_033855155.1 Solirubrobacteraceae bacterium
TGAGCTGGTCGAGGTCGGACTCCGAAGCCGCGGCCTCCGGCGCCGGCGCGGCGCCCGCGAAGGCGTCGAGCACGAACCCGGCCAGGCGCGGCGAGAAGACGGCGTCGCCGCCGTGCACGCGGCGCACCGCGTCGGCGAGCTCGGCGCCGGAGATCGTCTTCGTGACGTAGCCGCGCGCGCCGGCGCGGATGACGGCGATGTCGTCCTCGGCGGCGTCGGACACCGACAGCGCGAGGAACTGCACCGCGGGCGTCGCCGGCGCGAGCCGGCGGATGACCTCGAGGCCGCCGCCGTCGGGCATGTGGACGTCGAGCAGCACGACGTCGGGCGCCAGCTCGCGGATCGTCGCGACGGCGTCCGCGACGGTCGCGGCGTCGCCGACGACGTCGACGAGCCCGTCGAGCTCGGAGCGCACGCCGGCGCGAAACAGCTCGTGGTCGTCGACGAGGACCACGCGCGGCATGCCGGTGGCGGTCACGACGCGCCTCGCAGGTCGAGCACGAGCTCGACCTCGGTGCCGCCGCCGGGCGAGGCGTGGATCGTCGCGCTCCCGCCGTGGCGTCGCATGCGCCCGACGATCGACTCGCGCACGCCGCGGCGGTCGGCCGGCACCGTCGCCGGATCGAAGCCCGGCCCGCGGTCGCGCACGAAGACGTGCAGGCGCTCGTCGCCGGCCTCGGCGTAGACCGCGACGGCGGCGCCGTCGCCGAACTTCGCGGCGTTGAGCATCGCCTCGCGCGCGGCCGCGACGACCGCCTCGCCGTCGCGATCCAGCCGCGCGTCGCCGACCGCGACGACGTCGACGGGCACGCCGTGCGCCTGCTCGATCTCCTCGGCGGCGGCCTCGAGCGCGGCCGCCAGCCAGCGCTCGCCGGCATCTCGCGTGGGCCCGCCAGACAGCCAGCTGCGCAGCTCGCGCTCCTGGCGGCGCGCGAGCGCCGCGACCTCGCGCGGGTTCGACGCGCGCTTCTGCACGAGCGCGAGCGTCTGCAGGACGGAGTCGTGCAGGTGCGCCGCGACCTCGGCGCGTTCCTGCGAGCGGATGCGCTCGGCGCGCTCGGCCGACAGCGACGTCAACAGGCGTACGAACCACGGCGCGAAGATCACGCCGAGGGCGATCGCGACGACGAGCGCGGCCAGCGCGACGTCCGTCGCCGCGGCGAGCGCGCCGGTGAACTGCAGGAACACGATCGCGGCGGCGATCACCAGCACGACGCCGATCCCGATGCGCGAGATGACCGCCGGTCGCGAGTCGCGGCCGGCCGCGGCGTCGCGCTCGAGGCGCGCGCCGGGCGCGCGCCCCGCGAGCGGCCCCGCGACGTCCGCGGGCGGGCCGATCGACTGGCGCCAGATCAGCGCGCCGCCCGCGGCGACGAGCACGACCGGCCACGCCAGCACGTCGGAGAACGGCAGCCCGGACGCGCGCACGGCCAGCAGCACCGCGACGAGCAGGAAGCCCACGCCAAGCGCGACCTCGATCGCGCCGCGGCGCCCGTGCCCGCGCGCCGGCGCGGTCGGCGCGCCCTTGACCGGCAGCAGCATCCATGCCGCCGCGTACGCGACGAGCCCGATGCCGCTGGCGATCGCCGTCGCGACGAACGCGATCCGCAGCAGCAGCGGGTCGATCTGCAGGCGCTTGCCGAGCCCGGCGCAGACGCCGGCGACCATGCCGTTCTCGGGGTCGCGCCGCAGGTCGCGTGTCGCGGCGGCCGCGCGGCCGCCGGGTGTCGTCGCCGCCATGCCGCGGATCATCGCGGGCCGCGCGAGAGCCCGCTGGCAAGCAGGATGGCTCCCACCGCGGCGAACGCGATGGGAGCCATGGCCCCGATGCCGACGTGCAGCGTGTCCGTGCTGTCGAGCAGCAGGACGATGCCGAAGACGACGAGCACGACGCCCGCCGTCAGCGACACGCGATCGGGCTCACCCGTTCGACGCACCGGAACCCCTGCTCGCGACGCGCGTCGCGCACGAGTCGTTGAGCTCGTTGGCGTCGAAGCTCTCGAAGCGCCGCCGCGGGACGTCGTGGTCGGCGTCGTTGTGGCGCACGTCGAGCAGCCCGAGCCCGACGTCGCCGTCGATGACGAGCCGCGCCGTGCCGGCCGGTGCGCGCCGCAGATCGCTCCAGTCGACGTCGACGCCGCCGCCGTCGCGCTCGAAGACGACGACGCCGCCCATGCCGACCTTCGCCGTGCTGGCGACGCAGACGTCCTGCGGCACGAGCACGAGCGCGTGCCCCGCGCCGATGCCGACCTTCAGGCGACGATCGCCGGCCGGCAGCTTGACGTCGCGCAGGTCGATGACGAGCTCGCCGGCGCCGAGCTTGTAGGAGCGCTTGACCTCGGCCAGCGTCCCGGGGCGCACGTGGCGCTCGCCGAAGCCGCCGTCGAGGTCGACGCCGGTCGCCGACACGAACGCCAGCGGCAGCGCGATCGCGATCGCCGGCAGCACGAGCCAGCGAGCACCGCCGACGAACGCCGCGGCGACGAGCGCCGCGCCGGCGGCGATCACGAGCGCGGCGACGACGACGCCGCCGCCGAGGCCGCTGGTGAGGAAGCTGCCGATGGCGAGCGCCGAGCATCCGACCAGCAGCCCGAGGCCCTGCGCCGCGCGGCGGACGATCTCGCCGGGCCCGCCCGACGGACGCTCGCCGGTCGCAAACCACCACACCGCCAGGCCCGCGACGGCCATCAGGGCGAGCGGAAACAGCGCGCCGAGGCCGAAGCCGCCGGACGCGAAGCCGATGATCGTCAGGACGATCGCGACGCCGACGGCGAGCGCGCGATCGCGCGCGTCGTGCGGTCCCGGCGGCACCTCGCCGTCGGCGGGGACGAGGATCAGCGCGGCGGCGTACACGATCAGGCCGGTGCCGCCGAGCGCCGCCAGCGCGACCATGCCGATGCGCACGAGCGTCGTGTCGAGGCCGAAGTAGCGGGCGAGGCCGCCGCAGACGCCGCCGATCAGGCGATCGCCGCTCGAGCGCTCGAAGCGCCTGGGCGCCGCGGCCGGAGCCGGATCGGGGAGTGGGTCCGGCGTCGGTGACGAGGGGGGGTTGTCGGGAGTCGAGTTCATGTCCGGCAGTCTCGGCGTCGGGCGGCCCGCCGACCATTGGGAATCATCCCTAGGGGTCGACCCTAGACTCGGAGCGTGCCCCCGGCAGACGACCTGCTCGAGCGCGTGCGCTCGACCGGCCTGCTCGCGCCCGACCGTCCCGTCGTCGTGCTGCTGTCCGGCGGCCGCGACTCGGTCTGCCTGCTCGACGTCGCCGTGCGGCTGGCCGGCCAGCGCGCGGTCGGCGCGCTGCACGTCAACTACGGCCTACGCCGCGAGTCCGGCGAGGACGAGGCGCACTGCCGCGCGCTGTGCGAGCGGCTCGGCGTGCCGCTCGACGTGCACCTCGCGCGCCGTCCCGAGGGGCCGGGCAACCTGCAGGCGTGGGCGCGCGACGTGCGGCTGGGCACGGGCGCGCGGCTCGCTGTCGCCCGCGGCGCGCGCCTGGCGACGGGCCACACCGCCTCCGACCAGGCCGAGACCGTGCTCTATCGCCTCGCCGCCTCTCCCGGGCGCCGCGCGCTGCTCGGGATGGCCGCGCGCGACGGCCTGCTCGTGCGCCCGCTGCTCGGCGCGACCCGCGCGCAGACCGCCGCGCACTGCACGGCACGCGGCCTCGCCTGGCGCGAGGACGCCTCCAACGACAGTCCCGCGTACGCGCGCAACCGCGCCCGTGCCAACCTGCTGCCGGCGCTGCGCGAGCTGCACCCGGCGGCGGAGGCCAACGTCGTGCGCACGGCCGAGCTGCTGCGCGACGAGGCGGCGGTCCTCGACGAGGTCGTCGAGACGGCGCTCGCGGGCCGCGACGAGATCGCGATCGAGCGCCTCGCGGCGCTGCCGCCGGCGCTCGCACGGCTCGTCCTGCGGCGCCTCGCCGAGGCCGCCGCGGGGCGCCTGTGCGCGCGCGCGCCGGGGCGCCTGCCGGACCTGCTCGAGCTCGGCGACGGCGCGCTGGACCTCGGCGACGGCGCCCGCGCCGTCGTGCGGCGCGGGATCCTGCGAGTCGAGCCGACGCCGCCGGGTCGCGCGGCGCCGGCAGCGGTGCCCGATCGGGCCGTGGCGCACGAGGCGCAGCCACATGGCGTGCCGGCGGCGCCGCCTACACTCCCGCCGCATGCGCGACGAAGCGGTGGGGGAGATCCTCGTCCAGCCGGATGACCTCTCCCGGCGCGTCCGCGAGCTCGGCCGCCAGATCTCCGAGGACTACGCCGGGCGCGAGCTGCTGCTCGTCGGCGTGCTCAAGGGCGCCGTCTTCTTCTTGTCGGACCTCATGCGCCAGATCGAGGTGCCGTGCGAGGTCGACTTCATGGCCGTCGCGAGCTACGGCTCGTCGACGGACTCCTCGGGCGTCGTGCGGATCCTCAAGGACCTCGACGCGCCGATCGAGGGTCGCGACGTGCTGATCGTCGAGGACATCGTCGACTCCGGGCTGACGCTGCAGTACCTGCTGCGCAACCTCGGCGCGCGCGACCCGAAGACGATCGAGGTCTGCGCGCTGCTGACGAAGCCCGCGCGGCGCAAGGTCGCCGTCGAGCCGCGCTACGTCGGCTTCGAGATCCCCAACCGCTTCGTCGTCGGCTACGGCCTCGACCACGCCGAGCGCTATCGCAACCTCCCCTACGTGGCGGTGCTGGCGGACGGAGCCTGAGCGCCGGCGGCGCGCAGTTGGCGCGTCCCGGCCATTCGCCGGCGCCGTCGCACCTTCTTGCTAGGCTCACTGCTTCGTGTCCGACCGCGAATTCTCAGCATGAGCAAGTTCTCCAAGAGCGCGGCGTTCCCGATCCTGATCGTCGTCATCCTGGCCTTCTTCGCCTCGCAGCTCATCAGCGGGCCGAACCAGAAGAAGGACCCCGGATTCGGGAAGTTCACCCAGCAGCTGAAGGCCGGCGACGTGAAGTCCGTCGAGATGCGCAACCGCACGAACGAGCTGCAGGTCACGCTCGACGACAAGACGCAGTACCGCGTCGGCTTCGCGACCGACTACGGCGACACGCTGACGAAGGACCTGCTGAAGGCCGAGCAGGGCGGGCTGATCCAGCAGTTCGACGTCAAGGGCACGCGCACCAACGGCTGGCTGCAGATGCTGACCTACGTCCTGCCGTTCCTGCTGTTCATCGGCTTCTGGATCTTCCTCATGAACCAGATGCAGGGCGGCGGCTCGAAGGTCATGTCGTTCGGCAAGTCCAAGGCCAAGCGGATGTCCGTCGATGCCCCGAAGATCACCTTCCGTGACGTCGCGGGCGCCGACGAGGCGGTCGAGGAGCTGCACGAGATCAAGGAGTTCCTCGAGAACCCGAAGAAGTTCCAGGCGCTCGGAGCCCGGATCCCGAAGGGCGTCCTGCTCTACGGTCCTCCCGGCACCGGCAAGACGCTGCTCGCGCGGGCGGTCGCCGGCGAGGCGCGCGTGCCATTCTTCAGCATGGGCGCCGCGGAGTTCGTGGAGATGATCGTGGGCGTCGGTGCCAGCCGGGTTCGCGACCTCTTCCGCCAGGCGCGCGAGGCCGCCCCGGCCATTATCTTCATCGACGAACTGGACGCCATCGGCCGCACGCGCGGGGGTCCCGGCTCGTTCGCCGGCCACTCCGAGCAGGAGCAGACGCTGAATCAGATCCTCACGGAGATGGACGGGTTCAGCTCGCGGGTGGGCGTGATCGTCCTGGCCGCGACCAATCGTCCCGACGTGCTCGACCAGGCGCTGCTGCGCCCCGGGCGGTTCGATCGCCGGGTGGTCGTCCAGCCCCCGGATCGGGGCGGTCGCCAGGCGATTCTGAAAGTGCACACGCGCCAGAC
>JAWVGK010000062.1:0-3852 GCA_033855155.1 Solirubrobacteraceae bacterium
ACGTAGACGTCGGGCGAGGTCGGCACGTCGAAGTTGACGATGTGGGTGACCGAGGCGATGTCGAGGCCGCGGGCGGCGACGTCGGTGGCGACGAGGATCGGCAGGCGGCCGCTCTTGAACGACAGCATCACGCCGTCGCGCGAGCCCTGGGACATGTCGCCGTGCAGCGCCTTGACGTTCATGCCGCGATCGCGCAGCGTCCGGTACAACTGGTCGCAGCGGATCTTCGTGCGCACGAAGACGATCGCCTGGGCGGGCTTCTCGGACTCGAGCACGCGGGCGAGCATGTCGTTCGTGTCACGCGCGGGGACCTCGACGTAGAACTGCTCGACGGTGTCGATCGTCAGCGTCGCGGCCTTGACCTGGACGGTCACCGGCTCGTAGAGGTGGCGGTCGGCGAGCGCGCGGATCTCGGGCGGCATCGTCGCCGAGAAGAGGGCGGTCTGCCGGCTGCCGGGGGTGAGGGCGAGGATCTTCTCCACGTCCTCGAGGAAGCCGAGGTCGAGCATCTCGTCGGCCTCGTCGAGCACGACGAAGCGGCACGAGTCGAGCACGAGCGAGCGGCGGTTGATGAGGTCGAGCACGCGCCCGACGGTGCCAACGACGATGTGCCCGCCGGCCTTCAGCTGCGCCTGCTGGGTGCGGATCGGCGCGCCGCCGAAGACCGCGACGACGTCGGCGCCCTTGCGCTGGGCGTAGGCGCGGATCGCCTGCGTGACCTGGATGCAGAGCTCGCGCGTGGGCGTCAGGACGAGCGCCTGCACCTCGGGCTCGGTCGGGTCGACGTACTCGATGATCGGCAGGCCGAATGCCGCCGTCTTGCCGGAGCCGGTCTGCGCTTGGCCGATGACGTCGCGACCCTCGAGCATCGGCGGGATCGCCTGTTCCTGAATCGGGCTTGGCTGTTCGTAGCCGACGTCCTGGAGTGCTTGGAGCGTGCTGTCTGAGAGGCCGAGATCGGCAAAGGCTGTCATGTGACCACCAGCTTAGGAGGTCACGCGCGCCGTGACCGACTCGCGGCCAACCGAACCTGTTACCCGTTTGCCGCCGCGCGACGCACGGATGCCGCCTGGGACTCGTCGTCGCTGAGCTCCTGCAGGCGCTGCATGGCCAGCCGCACGCGCCGATCGACGCGCTCGGCCGCCAACGCTCGCGTCTCGCGCTCGCAGTCCCACAGGCACTCGACGGCGACGTCGCCGGCGAACGTCGGGTCCGCCGCGGCGAGCGCGGCGACGACATAGCGCCGGCCGTAGGAGTACGGGATCTGCTCGTAGGCGCGCGTCAGCTCCTCGAACGGGCCGAGCACGGCGCAGCGCCCGAGCGCCTCGGCGAGCGAGCAGACGACGTAGACGTCGCCGTCGAGGCCGCGGTCGAGCTCGCGCGCGAGCGCGTCGCGCGCCGGCGCGAGGTCCTCCTCCTCGGCCCACGACGCGAGCAGGCCGGCTGCCTTGCGCCGCCGCGCCCAGTCCTGCGCCGTCAGCCAGTCGTGCGCGAGCGCGCGCGTCTGCGACAGCGGCATCGCCTCGAGCGCCAGCGCGATCGCGCCCTGGAGCTTGCCGCGCTGGGCCTGGTGGGTGTTCTGCTCGGCGATCGCGAGCACCTCGCGACGGCCCTGCTGGCCGAGCGCGAGGATCGCCGCGCGGCGCATCGGCAGGTCCGGCGCGTTGGCGGCGGCGAGCAGCATCCGCACGTCGTCGTCGCTCGTGCGCGTGGCCAGCTCCTCGGCGATCTGCGCCCAGCGCGAGCTCTCCTCGATGCCGAGCAGCTCGACGGTCGTCAGCTCGCGCGGCTTGGGCTGGCGCTCGCGCGGGCGCCAGGCGCGGCTCGGCGGCGCCGTGTGGCCCTGGTCGAGCGCCAGCGCGCGCGCGATCTTCGGGTTCTCGACGGACCACAGCGTCCACGGCCGCTCGCGCGGGTCGATGCCCGAGAGCGCCTCGTCGAGCGCCTCCTGCGTCGCGAAGCGCTCAAGCAGGACGGCGTCCAGGCCGCCGACGACCTCCGGCCACGGCGCTGCGCCGCGCGGCGACGAGCCGCCGCGTGCCCCGAACGGGGTGTCGCCGACGAGTCCCTCGATCGCGCGCGCCCACGCGGCGCCGTAGGAGACGTACTCGCACAGCACGCGGCGGGCGTCGGCGTGGCCGCGGATCGCCATCCGCCCGAGCACGGCGAGCACGTCGTGCGCGGTCTCGCCGTCGTCCTCGCCGCTGCCGCGCAGCCACGCCTCGAGCGGGCGCAGGTCGAGCCCGACGTCGAGCGCGAGGGTCGCGTGGTAGTCGTCGCGATCGTCGAGCTGGCGGTCCCAGCGCGGGTCGTTGAAGATGCAATGCACGAGTAGCGCGGCGCTGACGGCGCGGTCGGCATCCAGCGCCCACAGGTAGCCCGAGCCCAGCCCGCGCTGAAGCTTGCCGAGCGGATCGGCGGGGTCGGCGAGGGTCGGCGCGACGGAGGCCATGGGTCGATCGTGTCACGTGGGGCACGAACGCTCAGCCCGACGGGGCAGCGGCTCAAGCCCGAGCGCAGGGCCGCCGACATCTAACAGGGACCTATGGACCTCGCGATCATTCCCTCGGCCCAGGTCGACGCCACGGTCCTGCGCGCCTCGCTGGACGGGATCGTCTCGATCGACGCGCACGGGCGGGTGCTCGAGTTCAACCCCGCCGCCGAGCGGATGTTCGGCTACACGCGCGACGAGGCCCTCGGCGCCGACATGGCCGAGCTCATCGTCCCGCCCGCCAGCCGCGCGATGCACCGCAACGGGCTCTTGCGCCTGCTGCACGGCGACCCCGCGCGGATCCTCGACAAGCGCGTCGAGCTCGAGGCCCAGCGCGCCGACGGCACGAGCTTTCCGGTCGAGATCGCGATCACGCGCATGAGCGGCTCGCAGGCGACCTACACGGGCTTCATCCGCGACATCACCGACCACAAGCTCGTCGAGCAGGAGCGCGCCGAGCGCCTCGGGCGCCAGGCGCTCGTCGTCGCGCTGGGTCAGAGCGCGCTCGCCGGCCTGGACCCGACCGACCTCTGCGCCTCCGGCCTGTCGACGCTCATCGAAGGGCTGGGCGTCGAGCGCGGCAGCGCGCTGACCGCCGGGCCCGACGGCGCCCTGCGACGCGAGTCGGCGATCGGGCTCGGTCCGATCGCCGGACATGGCGAGCCGGCGGGCTCCCCGTGCTCGGCGCTGCTGCGGCGCACGGTCGACGCCGGCGGATCGCTGCTGCTGACCGGTGACGCGGTCCGCGGCGAGGCCGGCGGGATGCACGTCGCCGAGGGCATGGGGTGCGTCCTGATGGTCGCGTTGCAGGGCGATCGCGGCCCGACGCTCGGGATGCTGAGCGTCGCCTCTATCCAGCCGGACGCGATCGGCCTCGACGACGTCGGCTTCGCGCAGGCGATCGCGAACGTCGTCGGGACGGCGATCGCCCGCTGGCGTGCCGACGAGGAGATCGCGCGGCGCGGCCTGCAGGATCCGCTGACGGGTCTCGCGAACCGGCCGCTGTTCGAGAACCGCCTGCAGCAGGCGCTCGAGCGCGCGCGCCGCGAGCAGGGCGACGCGGCCGTGCTGTTCGTCGACGTCGACGGCTTCGGCAGGCTCAACGACGGATTCGGCTATCGCACCGGCGACGAGGTGCTCGTCGGCGTCGGCGCGCGCCTCGCCGGCGTGCTGCCGGCGGACGCGACGGCCGGTCGCCTCGCCGGCGACGACTTCGCCGTGCTCGTGCCCGGCGTCGCCACCGACGACGAGGCGCTCGCGCTCGCCGAGCGCATCGGCGCCGCGCTGAGCGAGCCGATGCTCGCGGGCGGGCGCGAGCTGTCGCTGACGGCGAGCATCGGCGTCGTGCTGACCGAGCGCGG
>JAWVGK010000063.1:0-3332 GCA_033855155.1 Solirubrobacteraceae bacterium
TCGAGGCCGCCGGCGGCGCCAAGGAGAAGCTCTTCTGGTGGGCGATCGGCGTCGGGCGCACGGTGCGCGAGCGCGAGCGCAAGGGCGGCCACAACGGGCTGCTGCTCGACGCCCAATACCGGCTCGCTGACAAGCTCGTCCTGCACAAGGTGCGCGAGCTGTTCGGCGGGCGCATCAAGCTCGCGCTGACCGGCGCCGCCCCGATCGACCCCGACATCCTGTCGTTCTTCCACGCCTGCGGCGTGTGGGTGCTCGAGGGCTACGGGATGTCCGAGACGTCGTCGCTGTCGACGCTCAACACGATCTCCGAGCATCGCCTCGGCACCGTCGGGCGCCCCGTGGCCGGCTGCGAGGTGAAGATCGCCGACGACGGCGAGATCCTCCTGCGCGGCCCGATGAACTTCATGGGCTACTACCGCAACGACGAGGCGACGGCGCAGACGATGCACGACGACTGGCTGCTGTCGGGCGACCTCGGCGACGTCGACGCCGACGGCTACGTCTCGATCACCGGCCGCAAGAAGGACCTCATCATCACGTCGAGCGGCAAGAACATCTCGCCGTCGAACATCGAGAACTCGCTGAAGCTCAGCCGCTGGGTGTCGCAGGCCGTCGTCTACGGCGACCGCAAGCCGTACCTCACGGCGCTGCTGACGCTCGACCCCGACGAGCTGCAGGCGCTCGCCGACAAGGTCGGGGCGGACGCCGCCGACCCCGCGCGGCTCGCGGGACACGCCGGCGTGCGCGAGGAGATCCAGCTCTGCGTCGACGACACGAACCGCCGCTTCGCGCGCATCGAGCAGGTCAAGAAGTTCGAGATCCTCGAGCGCGACCTGTCGCAGGAGGAGGGCGAGCTGACGCCGTCGATGAAGGTCAAGCGCAACGTCGTCTACGAGCGCCACGCGGAGCGCTTCGCCGGGCTGTACGGGAAGTAGTCGGCCGCACGCGGGACGACGATCGTGGGCCCGCCGGTGGCGAGCCCACGAACGTCAGGCCGTCTCGCTTACTGGATGTCGTAGATCGAGCAGTAGAGGGCGCCGTCCACGGCCGTGCCCGCGTCATTGCGGACGAAGGCCCGCAGCTGCGTCCCGCTGATGCTGTTCAGCCCGACCGTGTTGCCGTTGCCGTCCGCCGGCGAGCAGTTGGCGACGTCGTCGGCGAAGTAGAAGCCGACGCCGGGCAGCGTGATGTCGTAGATGCCCGTGCCACCCTTGGCCGCCGTCGGGGGCCCGGTCACCGGGGCACGATGCGCTTCGGAGGACACCACACCGGCCGCGGTGACATACACGATTGCCACCGGGATGAGCTTGTTGACGTCCGTGGCGAATCCCGGACCGGGGTAGTTGCCGGAGAGCACGCCCGAGGCGGCGCCGGTCAACGAGCCGGGGGCTCCGGTGTCGCCCTTGTCGCCCTTGTCGCCCTTCGCGCCCGTCGCACCCGTGGCACCCGTCGCGCCCTTGGGGCCGGCGGGAAGCTGGCCGGCCTTGAAGTCGGCCAAGAGCAGCGAGCCGTTCTTGACCTTCCCGGACGTCACCGCGTTGGCGCGGATGTCCGAGTTGGCGACGCCGCCCTTCTTGATCTGCCTGCTGCCGACGCTGTTGGCGGGCAACACGACCGCCGCGTAGCTCGTACCGCCGAGCGCGACGATCAACGCCATGGTGGCCGTGACGTTGGCATACCGCCCGCTGCCGAAGACTCGCTTCATGACACTCCTCTGAAAGACGATGGGGCCCGACCTTACGTATGGCCCGCAGGCACGAGTGTGAGATCGGTCCGAGCCCTATCCTCCGCGGCGTGCCCTCCGAGCGCCTCGCGATCGCCCACGTCACGCCGTATCCGTGGGGCGGCGGCAAGCAGGACGTCACGACGTACGTCGAGCGCGTGACCGCCGAGCTCGCGCGGCGCGGGCATCGCGTCGTGATCGTCGCGCCGTCGCGCTCGCACGACGCGGTGCGTGAGACGCGCCAGGCGATACGGGCCGCATCCGACGATCCGCAGGCGCTGCTGCCGGCACCGGGCGCGGCGCCGCGCGTGCTCGCCGTCGGCGACGCGCTGCCCGACCTGCCGGGCGCCGGGCGGCGCGCGCCGGCGCTGCCGGTCGACGTGTCGCGCACGATCGAGGACCTGCTGACGATCCTGCCGCTGGACATCTGCCACGTCCACGAGCCGTTCGCCCCGTCGACGTCGAGCGCGGCGCTGCGCCACTCGCGCGCGCTGAACGTCGGCACGTTCCACACGCCGACCGAGCGGCTGCTGTCGACGCAGGTCGCGCGCAAGGTCGTCCAGCTCGTGCTCGGGCGCCTCGACGCGCGCACGGCGAGCTACGAGGCCACGTGCGAGCTCATGCGGCGCTACTTCCCGGCCGACTACCGCGTGCTGGCGCCCGGCGCCGACGCGCCGCTGGCGCGGGCGCCGGCGCCCGACGGCGCGGCGCGGGTCCTGTTCGTCGACGACGAGGAGCGTCCGGCGCTGCGCCTGTTCCTGCGCGCCCTGCGCCGCCTCGATCGCGCGTCGCGGTGGGAGGCGACGATCGTGTCCGCGCGCGGGCCGTCGAGCAGCACGCCGCTGCGCGCCGACATCGAAGCGCGCGTGCGCTACGTGACGCCCGACGAGCTCGGCGAGCCCGAGGCGCTCGCGCAGGCCGACGTGCTCGTCGCCGCGTCCGACGGCGCGGCGCCCGCTCCCGGCCTCGTGCTGCGCGCGCTGAACGCCGGCGCGGTGGCGCTGGCGTCGCGCGTGGCGGTCTACGAGGAGGCGCTGAACGTCGGCGGCTACGGGCTGCTGTTCGAGCCGCGCGACATCGACACGCTCGCCGCGCAGCTGCAGCGCCTGATCGACGAGCCGGCGCTGCGCACGCGCCTGAGCGACGCGGCCGCGCCACTGCGCGAGCGGCTGACATGGCCACGGGTCGTCGACGAGCTCGAGCAGGTCTACAGCGGGCTCGTGGCGCGCCGGCATCCGCTGGCGGGCAACGCCGAGATCGCGTTCCGGCTGCGCACGCGACCGCGCATCGACGTCGACCTGCACATGCACACCGACCACTCGCACGACTGCGCGACGCCGGTCGAGGTGCTGCTGGCGACGGCGCGCGACCAGGGGCTGGGGGCGATCGCCGTCACCGACCACAACGTCATCACCGGCGCGCTCGAGGCGCGCGAGAAGGCGGCGAGCTTCGGCGTGAAGATCATCGTCGCCGAGGAGGTCAAGACCGCCGACCAGGGCGAGGTCATCGGCCTGTTCATCGAGGAGCACATCCCGCGCGGGATGACGCTCGCCGAGACGGTCGCCGAGATCAAGCGCCAGGGCGGCCTCGTCTACGTGCCGCATCCGTT
>JAWVGK010000064.1:0-4552 GCA_033855155.1 Solirubrobacteraceae bacterium
CACATCTGCGAGTGCATGACGTAGTCGCGGGCGAAACCGGTCGTGACCAGGTTCTCCGAGCGATCCTCCATCCACTTGACCGGCGCGCCGGCGACGATCGAACCGGCGATCGCGCAGACGTAGCCCGGGTAGACCGGCACCTTGTTGCCGAAGCCGCCGCCGATGTCGTTGCACAGGATGCGGATGTTGTGCTCGGGCAGCCCGGCGACCTGCGCGTACACCGTGCGGTGCGCGTGCGGGGCCTGGTTGCCGTTGTAGATGTTCAGCTGACCGGTCGCCGGGTTCATGTCGGCGACCATGCCGCAGGTCTCCATCGGCGACGGATGCACGCGCGGATCGATGATGTCGCGCGTGACGATCGTGTCGGCCTCGGCGAACACGCGGTCGGTCGCCATCTTGTCGCCGGCCTCCCACGTGGGGCTCGCCAGGTTGTCGGTCTGGCCGACCTTGTCGTCGCGGATCAGCGGGGCGTCGGGATCGAGCGCCTTGCGGGCGTTGACGATCGCCGGCAGCACCTCGTACTCGACCTCGATCAGGCCGAGGGCGTCCTGCGCGGAGTAGGCGTCGAGCGCGATGACGAACGCGACCTCCTGCAGGTGGAAGCGGACCTTGTCGCCCGCGAGCACCGCCTGCGTGTCGTAGGAGATCGTCGGCATCCAGGCGAGGCCCAGCGTCTCGAGGTCCTTGGCGATGACGACCGCGGCGACCTTCGGGTGAGCGAGGGCCTTCGAGGTGTCGATCGACAGGATCCGGGCGTGGGCGTACGGGCTGCGCAGCAGGGCCCCGTGGACCATGCCCGGAAGGCGGACGTCGTCGAGGTAGTTGCCCTTGCCTCGGATGAAGCGCGCGTCCTCCTTGCGCTTCATGCGGCCGAAGCCGATGGGGGCGTCGGTCACGCCACCCGTCGCGTCGGCCAGCCAGCTGGCCATCTTGCCAGGAGCAGTCTCAGTTGTAGCCATGTTGCAATTACCTCCGGGTCCCGGCGGCCGCTTCGTACGCGGCAGCCCACCTGATCGCCTTGACGATGTTCACGTAGCCAGTGCAGCGACACAGGCCTCCCGAGATCGCTTCGCGAATCTCGTAGTCAGTCATTTGAGTTGGGTTGGGATGCTTGTCGATGAGTGCGCGACCGGTGACCATCATTCCGGGGGTGCAGAAGCCGCACTGCAGGGCGTGCATCTCGTGGAAGCCCTGCTGGATCGGATCGAGGACGCCATCCTTCTCGAGGCCCTCGACGGTCGTGATCTCGTGTCCCTCGGCCTGCGCGGCGAGCGTCGTGCAGGACTTGATCGGCACGCCGTCCATCAGCACCACGCAGATGCCGCAGTTGGATGTGTCGCAACCCCAGTGGGTTCCGTGGAGCTCGGCCATCTCGCGGATGTAGTGCACGAGCAGCAGGCGCGGCTCGACGTCGTGCGAGTGCTCTTGGCCGTTGATCGACATGGAAACTTGCATCGGTCAGGTTCTCCTATCGTGCGCTGGCGGCAGCGCGGCTGAGGGCACGCTTGCTGAGGACGCCCGCGACGTGGCGCTTGTAGTCGATCGGCCCACGGCCGTCGGCGCTCGGGGAGCAGTCCTGCGAGGCCATCGCGCCCGCCTGGGCGAAGAGGTCCTCGGACGGCGACTGGCCGATCAGCATCTGCTCGGCGCGCGAGATGTGCATCGTCGTCGGTCCGACGGCGCTGCAGGCGAGGCCGGCATCGGCGATGCGGCCGCCCTGGATCCAAAGCGCGGCGGAGGCGGCGACGATCGCGAAGTCCCCTGCGCGACGCTCGACCTTCTCGTGGGCGCTGCCGTGGCCCGGCTTGACCTTGAAGCGGACCTCGATCAGCAGCTCGGTCGGCTGGACGGCCGTCATGTACGGGCCGACGTGGAACTCCTCCATGCCGACGCGACGCTCGGCGCCGCCCGGACCACGCAGGACCGCCTCGCCCTTGAGGGCGGTGACGACGCCGGACAGGTCCTCGGCCGGGTCCGCCTGGCAGAGCGAGCCGCCCATCGTGCCGCGGTTGCGCACGACCGGATCGGCGAGCACGTGCTCGGCCTCGTGGAAGATCGGGAACAGTCGACCCAGCAGGTCGCTCTCGAGCATGTTCACGTGGCGTGTCATCGAGCCGATGGCGACCTCGTCGCCCTCCTGGCGGATGTAGCTCAGCTCAGGCTCGAGCGGGTTGATGTCGATGAGGTGGCCGGGGTTCGCCAGCCGCAGCTTCATCATCGGGATGAGGCTGTGGCCGCCGGCGAGGAACCGGGCCTGACCGTCGAGGTTCGCCATCTGCGTGATGGCATCGTCGACACTGGTTGCGCGCGAGTACTCAACCGGTGCAGGGGTCTGCATTGCCAAGGTGTGACGCTCCTTCCGAGAGTGGACCGACAGACGATCCTATGCAGGCTAGGATCGGGAGCGCAAGCACATGAAGCGATCGCTTAATTGACTCTTTCCCAGCTCCGTTCGTTCCTGACCGTCGCCCGCCTAGGCTCCGTCAAGGCGGCGGCACGTGCGCTCGAGGTCTCCGAGCCCGCGGTATCTGGCGCGGTCGGAGCATTGCGCCGCGAGCTCGGCGACGACCTCTACGTTCGGCGCGGCGGCGTCGTCGAGCTGACGGCCGGCGGCCGGCGCCTGGCGAGCGCCGCCGGCGAGATCCTGACGCTCGCCGACGACGCTCGCGCGTCGGTGCGCGCGGCGGGCACGGCGGAGGCGGCGCTGCGCGTCGCGGTCACGGCGACCGTCGGCGAGCTCGCCGCCCAGCCGCTGCTCGATGCGTTCGCGCGCCGCTACCCGGATGTCGAGATCTCGCTGAAGGTCGCGCGCGGCAGGGAGTTCGCGGCACTGCTCACCGAGGGCCACGCGGACGTGACGCTCGGCCCGCACGTCCGCCACGACGGCCCGCCGGCGGTCGAGTCCGAGCCGTTCTTGCGCTACAACCTCGTCGTCGTGGCGGCGCCGGGTCACGCGCTGGCGGGCTCGCACGCGGTCGCGCCGGCCGCGCTCGTCGGGACGCCGTGGCTGCTCGGCCCGTCGGGCACCGACCCGTCGACCGCGACGGGCGCCTTCCTCGCGCGCCAGGCGATCGCGCCGCAGCGCTCGCGGACGTTCCCGAACATCGCGGCGGCGCTGGCGCAGGTCGCGGCCGGCCGCGGCGTGACGCTCGCCGTCGCGCACACGGTGCGCGACGAGCTCGAGCGAGGCGCGCTCGTCGTGCTCGACGTGCGCGACACGCCGCTGCAGGGGCTGTGGCACGCGAGCGTGCTCGGCGCGGACCGCCGCACGGCGTCGGCGGACGCCCTGCGGCGGTTCGTCACGATGCCCGAGGCGACGCGAGCGATGCTCGCCCGCGCCCGAGGCGTGCCCGACGAGCGCTCCCGGCCGGCGATCCACACGCGCCGGGAGCGTTGAACGGGTCCCGGCTCAGGCGTCGCCGGCGGCCTCTGCCTCGGCCTTCTGCGCCTGCAGGGCCTGGTAGGTGCTGCTGGCGTTGTGCTCCTCGATGTCGCAGTAGCGCGGCGGCGGACCACCGTGCTTGGGCGGCGGCACCGCGGGGCGCTCGCACCCGGGATACAGGCAGATCACCGTCTCCGTCTCGCTCATGTCTGTCCTCTCGCGTTCGTCCGCCGGCGGATCGCCGGCGGGATTCGTAACGTAGCAACGTCCTTTTCGGCACATGTCGTGGCGCGCGCACGCTCACGCAGCGTGCTGCCTCGGTGCGCTGGACGCCGGTCGCTACGCGCGGACTCCAGGGCGCCGTCGTCGGGGGCCGCAGCCCCCCGCCGCCCGAGCGCGCCGTCGCGCGAGGCCCGTCGCACGCCGCCGGCGGCGTGCGCTCAGCCCCGCGCGCTCGCCGTCAGCTGACCGTCAGCGCGATCAGGATGCAGATGATCGCGAGCGCGAGGCCGCCGTACACGATCAGGTTCTGGCTGCCTTCGTTGCTGTCATTCATTGGTCTCTCCCATCCGACGTGGTACGGAGGCCATCTCGTGGGCTCCGCGTTCGATCACCGCCGCGCCTGCGCGGTGCGGCTAGACGGCTTGCGGCCGGCGCTTCTCGGTCGCCATCGACGAGATCAGCCCGAGGCTGAGCAGGATGACGCCGTTGAGGAGGTGGTTGACGTTCTCGAGGTCGCCACGACCCTGCATCGAGATGATCGTGAGGTTCGTCGTACCGACGAAGCCGATGACGAACGCCGCGACGTAGAAGATGCCGACGCCGAGGCATGCGCCCTCCGCCGTCGACGTCGACTGGCGCGACATGATCAGCAGGAACGCGCCGATCGCGAGATGAACGACGTTGTGGAACGGGTTGACGCTGAGCCCGGGGATCAGGATGTAGTCGCTCGTGTTCTGCAGAAAGCTCCCGAAGCCCGTGAACGCGAAGCCGATGACGCCGATCCCGATGTACAGCGCCCCGAACAGCGGCATGATCCTCTGCGCAAGACTGTCGTCGTTGCCTGACATTTCCCCTGGTACCTCCCACGGTAGACCGTTAGCGGCAGCGAGTGTAATCGGCGCCAATACCGGCGCTGCGCCAGATGTTCGGCGCCGTTCCGGCGACCTC
>JAWVGK010000065.1:0-2764 GCA_033855155.1 Solirubrobacteraceae bacterium
TCGACGACGACAAGATCGCCCAAGCGCGCGAGATCCTCGGGACGACCGGCATCACCGCGGCCGAGCGTGCGTAGGTCACGCCCCTGCACTACGACGCCGACTACGACCTCATAGCGAGCGTCACCCGGCAACCGGTCGACTGGGTGGTCCCGCGCGGATCGCTGTAGCCCACGCAGGACCGATGGGACGGCGCCACCCCGACCCAGCCCGCCCTGCGACGATCAGCGCGTGCGCGTCCTCGCCATATGCGCCGTCGCCCACCCGGGCGGCGCGGAGATCGGGTTGCTGCGTCTCGCGCGCCGGCTCGTCGCGCGCGGGCACGAGCTGACGCTCGCGACGCCCGAGCCGGGACCGATGGACGATGCCGGCCTGCCGGTCGTGCGGCTCGCGCTCGGCGGCCTCGAGCGCGGCGCCGGTGCGCGCGCGGCGGCGAGCTTCGCACGCGCTCGCAAGCTGGCGCGCGCCGTCGACCTCGTCTACCTCAACGGCACCGTCAGCGGGCGGTTGCTGCCGGCGCTCGCCGGCCACCGCACGGTCCTGCACGTGCACGACATCGTCGATCGCGTGCCGCGCATGTGGTCGCTCGCCGACGCGCTGCTGGCCGACTCGCAGGCCGTCGCCGACCGCCTGCTCCCGCGCCTGCACGCGCACGTCGTCTACTGCCCGGTCGAGCTCGACGTGCCCGACGTGCCGGCGCCGTGGCCGCAGCGCAACGGCGGCGGCGCGATCGTCGGCTTCGTCGGGCGGATCGAGCCGCGCAAAGGCCCGCTGGACCTCGTCCACGCCGCGGCGGCGATCCATGCCGGCGCCCCCGGCGCGCGGATCGTGCTGATCGGCGACGACCCGTATGACAGCGCGCCCGACTACGCCGCGCAGGTGCGCGCCGCGGAGGGCGTCGAGCACGTGCCGTGGGTCGCGGACGGCGCGGCGGTCATGCGCCACCTCGACGTGCTCGTCGCGCCGTCGCGCCAGGAGCCGTTCGGCACGGTGCTCGCCGAGGCGATGGCGGCCGGCACGCCGGTAGTCGCGACGCGCGTCGGCGGCCTCGCCGAGGTCGTCGCCGACGGCGTCACCGGCTTGCTCGTGGAGCCCGGGCGTCCGGAGGAGCTGGCCGCAGCGGTGCTCGAGGTGCTCGGCCGCCGCGCGCAGATGGGCGCCGCCGCGCGCGAGCGCGCACAGCGCTTCGGCGCCGACGCCTACGCCGACCGCGTCGAGGCGATTCTGCTGGCGGCCGCGCGGCGATGAAGGTCGCGTTCGACAGCCGGCCGGCGCCCGATCCGCGCGGGATCGGCCGCTACGTGACGTGCCTCGTGGACGCGCTGCGCGAGACCGCCGCGCCCGGCGACGAGCTCGTCGAGACGCACCGCCCGCGGCGCGCCGACGTCTTCCACTCGCCGTGGATCGATGGCGCGCTGCTGCGCCCGCCGTGCCCGCAGGTCGTCACGCTGCACGACGTCGTCCCGCTCAAGCGCCGCAGCGAGTACCTGCGCAGCGGCATTCGGTTTCGCATGCGCTACCTCGCCGTCGAGCGCTCGATGCGCGTGATCGTGCCGACGGCCGTCGTCGCGGCGGAGGTCACCGAGCACCTCGGGATGGCGTCCGAGCGGCTCGTCGTGATCTCCGAGGCCTCCGCTCCCGCGCTGCACGAGCGCGGCGCCGCCGAGATCGCGGCCGTGCGCAAGCGCTACGGGCTGCCGCCGGACTACCTGCTGTGGGTCGGCGGGTTGCAGACGCCCGACCCGCGCAAGCGCATCGCGGCGCTCGCCAAGACGCCGCGCGAGCTGCCGCTCGTGCTCGTCGGCGCAACGAAGCCGTGGGCGCACGAGCTGCCCGACGTGACGCTCACCGGTCGCGTCTCCGACGACCACCTGGCGGCGATCTACTCCGGCGCCCGCGCGCTCGTCTTCCCGTCCGACGACGAGGGCTTCGGCCTGCCGACGGTCGAGGCGCTGGCGTGCGGCACGCCCGTCGTCGCGACCGACCTGCCCGTCCTGCGCGAGGTGCTCGGCGACCGCGCGACGTTCGTCGCCTCCGGCGACCTCGAAGGCCTGCTCGCCGCCGGGGTCGCCGCGCGCCGGCCGGCACCCGCGCCGCCGCCGTGGACGTGGCTCGACGCCGCCCGCGCGACGTGGAAGGTCTACGAGACCGCCGCCGGCTGAAGCGTCGCCTCGGGCCCGGCCGGCGATCTATCATCGCCGCATGCCGGCGATGGCTTCGAGGTCGCAGCACGACGAGGTCGGCGACGCGTTGAGCGGTCCCTCCTCGCACGACGCACGCGAGTCGCTGCACTACTGGCGCGCGCGGCTGGAGACGCTCCCGCGCCGCCGCCGCGCCGCCCGCCGCGAGGCGCGCGAGATGGTCGTCGCGTGGGAGGCGCGCCTGCGCCGCGCCGAGATCGAGCGCTGGGGCGGCGGCATGCTCGGCCGCTTCGCCGCGACGGTCGTCGTGCTGCGCACCGTGCGCCCGGCGGCGCTCGCGCGGCGCGCGGTCGCGCTCGTCCCGCGGCGGCTCGTCGTCGGAGCGCTGACGGTCGTGCTCGGGTCGGTGCTGCTGTTCGGCGTGCTGCTCGGCGCGGTGCTGTCGGCTCTGTTCTGAGGACGCGGCGCGGCCCGTCCGAAGCTCCCGCCGCGCACGAGCCCGCGCACGAGCCCGCGCGCATATGCTGCGCGCACCGTGAGACCGGCGCACCTCTGTCTGCTCGTGTCGGTCGCGACGGCGATCGCCGGCTGCGGCGAGACGCGGATCGACGCCGGCAAGGCCGAGA
>JAWVGK010000066.1:0-9001 GCA_033855155.1 Solirubrobacteraceae bacterium
TGCGTCGGCGCGGGCGTCGGGCCGAAGGACATCAACGAGGTCTGGGGCATCGCCAAGGCCTACGTCACGCGCGTCGGCTCGGGGCCCTTCCCGACCGAGCTCGACAACGAGGTCGGCGAGGAGATCCGCCGCCGCGGCGGCGAGTTCGGCACGACGACCGGCCGCGCGCGGCGCACCGGCTGGCTCGACATCCCGGCGCTGCGCTACGCCTCGCGCATCAACGGCCTGACATCGCTGGCGATCACGAAGCTCGACGTCCTGTCGGGCTTCGAGAAGATCAAGGTCTGCACGAGCTACAGCGGCCAGGACGGCGCCGAGTTCGCCGACTTTCCGTACCACCAGACGGTCCTGCACCACGCGCGCGGCCAGTACATCGAGCTCGACGGCTGGACGGAGGACATCTCCGACTGCCGCTCGCCCGCCGAGCTGCCGCAGCCCGCGCGCGACTACCTGAGCTACATCGCCGAGCAGGTCAAGGTGCCGGTCGTGCTCGTCGGCGTCGGCCCCGGCCGCGACCAGATCATCTGGATGGACGACGCGCCGCAGCTCGCGGCCGTCGCGTAGCGCCGCGCCGCCGCCGCCGCGTCCCGCCCGGCGCCGCCCCGCGCCTCAGCTCCAGCGTTCCAGCAGGTCCTCGTCGGGCACGTCCTTGACCATCCGCGCCGGCACGCCCATGACGACCTTGCGCGCGGGCACGTCGCTGGTCACGACGGCGCCCGCCGCGACGAACGCCTCCTCGCCGATCTCGACGCCCGGCAGCAGCACGGCGCCGCCGCCGACACGGCACGCGCGGCGCAACGTCGCGCCGCGCAGCGGCACGCCCCGCGGCCGGCGCGCCATCGAGTCGTCGTTCGTCGTCATCGCGCACGGCCCGACGAAGACGTCGTCCTCGACGACGCTGTACCCCGTCAGGTAGACCTGCGACTGGATCCGCACGCGCGCGCCGACGACCACGTCGTTGTCGACGCCGCTGGCGCGACCGACGACCGAGTCCGCGCCGATCGTCGTGCGCTCGCGCACGTAGGCCTGGTCGCCGACGATCGTGCGCGCACCGATCTGCGAGCCGGCGAAGACGATCGCCTGGGCGCAGATCACGACGCCCTCCCCGAGCACGAGCGCGTCGAGCTCGCCCCCCGCGGCACTCGAGCGCCGCGACAGGCTCGGCGTCTTGCCGAGGATCGCGCCGTCCTGGATCGTGCAACCGTCGCCGATCACGACGCCGTCGTGGACGACGACGTTCGCGCCGAAGATCACGTCGCGGCCGACGGACGCCGTCGGGCTGAGCACGAGTCCGGGGGCGGTTGGATCGACGATCATCGCGGCCCGAGCCTAGCCATCGCGCCGACGACCCGCTGCGCGGCGTGGCCGTCGCCATACAGCTGCGGGCGTTGCGCCGGCATGTCGCGCTCGAGCGCCGCGCACGCGGCGCCCGCGTCGAGGTCGACGAGCACGTTCCAGCCGGCCTGCACCGTCTCGACCCACTCCGTCGTATCGCGCAGCGTCACGCACGGCACGCCCGCGAGGTATGCCTCCTTCTGCACGCCGCCGGAGTCGGTCAGTACGGCTCGCGCGCGCGTCAGCAGCGACGTGAACGCCAGCGGCCCGAGCGGCGGCAGGAGGATCGCACCGGCGGCGAGGCGCTCGAGCAGCCCGGCCGCCTCCAGGCGCGAGCGCGTGCGCGGGTGCAACGGCAGCACGACCGGCGCGTCGAGCGACAGCAGCAGGTCGACGAGCAGCGCCAGGCGCGCCGGATCGTCGACGTTGCCGGCGCGGTGCGCGGTGACGAGCAGGTACTCCCCCGCGCGCACGCCGGCCGCCAGCAGCGGGCCGTCGTCGGCTCGCGCACGCGGCGCCAGCAGCGCCGCGACGTCGACCATGACGTCGCCGACGACCTCGACGTGGCCGGCCACGCCCTCGCGCGCCAGGTTCGCCGCGGCGCCTTCGGACGGCACGAGCAGCAGGTCGGCGGCGTGGTCGGTCAGCACGCGGTTGAGCTCCTCGGGCATCGCGCGGTCATACGAGCGCATCCCGGCCTCGACGTGCGCCAGCGGGACGCGCAGCTGCGCCGCGGCGAGCGCGCCGGCGAGCGTCGAGTTCGTGTCGCCGTAGACGAGCACGGCGTCGGGCGCCTGCTCGCGCAGCAGGTCGCCGAGCGCGCCGAGCATGCGCGCGGTCTGCTCGAAGTTCGTCCCGCCGCCGAGGCCGAGCTCGATCTCCGGGCGCGGCATGCCCAGCTCGGTGACGAAGATCGTCGACAGCTCGTCGTCGTAGTGCTGGCCGGTGTGCACGAGCACCTCCTCGTGCTCGCGGCGCAAGAGCCCGGACACGGCGGCGGCCTTGACGAACTGCGGCCGGTTGCCGATGACCGTGACGATCTTCACGCCGGCGATCGAACCGCGGCCTCGATGTGCTCGCGCACGAGCTTCGCGGCGGCGTTCGAAACCGGTCCGGGAGCGTCGGGCACAGCCCGCCCGTCGATCGCCCGCACGGGCTGGACCTCGCGCAGCGACGACGCGAGGAACGCCTCGCTGATCGAGGGGAGGTCGTCGAGCGTCGTGACGCGCTCGCGCGCGTCGGCGATCGCGAGCAGGATGCGGCGGCTGATCGAGTCCAGGATGCGGTCGCTCAGCGGCGGCGTGCAGAGCTCGCCGCCGAGGACGTAGAAGAACGACGTCGTCGGGCCCTCGAGCACGCGGCCGTGCGGGCTGACGAGCAGCGCCTCCTCGGCGCCGGCCTCCTTCGCCAGCCGCGTCGCGAGCATGTTCGCGCCGTAGGACAGCGACTTCACGCCGTCGAGCACGCGCGTCGGCGAGTACGTGATCGTCGCGAGCGCGATCGTCTCGGGGAACACGCGCAGCGGCTCGAGCAGCGCGATCCGCCGGCCCCCGCGCGTCGCGACGAGCCGCAGCGCGACGTCGTCGGCGCCGGCCTCGGTCAGCAGCGCTGCGATGTCGGCGCGGATCGCGTCGACGTCGAGCGGCAGTCGCAGCGTCGCCGCGCTGCGCGCCATCCGGTCGAGGTGCTCGTCGAGCGCGAACGGCCGGCCCGCGTAGACGCGGATGACCTCGAAGACGCCGTCGCCGCGCAGCACGCTGTCGTCGAGGACGGAGATCGTGGCGTTCGCGGAGTCCATCAGGACGCCGTCGATGCTGGCGAGCATCAGCGCGCTCGGCTGCGAGTGGGGAGGCTCATGTTCGAGCGAGGGTATCCGGCGACCGCGGCACGCACCCGCGACCAGCCATCGCCCCGCCCCATGCCCCCGCCAGGAATCGAACCTGGAACCTTCGGATTAAGAGTCCGCTGCTCTGCCAGTTGAGCTACAGGGGCGGGTCGAGCCCGGGAATCCTAGTGGGTCGTCAGCCGGTCGCGGTCGTCGTGGCCGGGGGCGGCTGGGCGGCCTGGGTCTTGACGCGATCGAGCGCCTCGCGCAGCGGCTTCTTGTCGCTCTTGTCGGCAAGCTCGACGGCGCGGTCGGCGGCGAGGTCGCCGGTGCGCATGTCGAGCGCCTGGTAGGCGAGCTGGGCGAGCTGGGCGTAGAGGTTCGAGCTCGGCGGCTTCTCCGCCGCGGTCACGATCTGCATCGCCTGCACGGCCTTGGCCGGCTGGTCGAGGCCGGTCTTCGCGTACGCCTGCACCATCAGCCGCGCCGCACGCACGTTGGGCTGCTTGGGATCGAGCGCGAGGTGGCGCTCCCACGCCTGCGTGGCGAGGCGCAGCTTCTGCTTGCCCTTGTCGGTGTACGTCGCGTCGTCGGCGCCGATGCCGTCGATGCCGGCCCGCTGGTAGCGCAGACGCGCGAGCTCCGCCCACACGGCGGGCTCGTTGGGCGTCGCGCGCGTCCGCCTGATCGCGGCCTTGATGCGCTTGTCGATCGTCTCGGTGGCGCTCGAGCCGCTGCTGCCGTCGCCGACGACCGCGTCGAGGATGCCACCGCCGCTCGTGCTGCTGCCGATGCCGAACAGCACGAGCCCGCCGCCCATGAGCAGGGCGAGGGAGAGGTAGATGGCTTGCACAGTGCGGCGACGGCCGCGCCCGCGCAGGTCGAACAGCATCGGCGATCAGTCCTTCGGGTCGGGGTCTTTCGGGGCTGGCGTGTCCTTCAGCTTAGGGCCATCGGCGACTTCGTCGTCCACGTAGCCGTCGTCCTCGTACTCGGCCAGCGGATCGTCGTCGTCGGGCTCGGGCTCGTGCCCGCCCCCGCCGTCATCCCCGTCGTCGACTCCCCCCTCCTCCTCGTCCTCCTGCGGCTTGATCCGATCGATCCAGCGCGCGAGCAGGATGCTCAGCTCGAACAGGATGATCAGCGGCGCCATCGCGAGCGTCATCGTCACCGGGTCGGGCGTCGGCGTCGCGACCGCGGCCAGCACGGAGATCGCGAGGATCACGTAGCCGCGGTTCTTGGCCAGCTGCTTGGGCGTGAAGATCCCCAGGCGCGTCACGGCCAGCACCCCGACCGGGATCTGGAACAGCATCCCGATGCCCGCTAGGAAGAAGACGGCGAACTTGAAGTACTCCTTGGCCTGCAACAGGATGTCGAACGAGTCGTCGTTGAAGTTCTGCAGGAACTCCACGGCTCGGGTGAGCACGACGAAGTAGCCGAACAGCACGCCGCAGATGAACAGCACCGGCACCATCAGCATCAGCGGCAGCGCGACCTTGCGCTCCCTCGGGCTGAACGCCGGCAGGATGAACGCGTACGCCTGGTAGAGCAGGAACGGCATCGCGAGCAGCAGCGCCCCATAGAACGCGAGCGTGATCGTCGCCGTGAACGGCTCGGTGACCCCGAGCGTCACGAGGTTGCGCTGGTTGTTGCGCGGCAGCGCCTGCGCCGCCTGCGCGACCTGCCGCGACGCCGTCGTCAGCGCGGCGGCCGCCGCGTCGAGCTGAAGCTGCTGCGCCGTCGAGACGTTGCGCGACTCGCTCAGCGAACGCAGCGTCCTGCCGGTGAGGCCCAGCGCCGGCACGATCGCGCGCAGCGCCTGTCCCTGCTCGCGCTGGAAGCGCGCCGCCTGCTCGAGCGGGTCCTTGCTGGCCTTCGACGGGTCCTGCAGGTTCTGCGTCTCGCGGACGGGCTTCGTGACGATGTCGAGGATCGCGTTGTTCTGCCAGAAGCAGAACGAGAACGCCGCCAGCAGGGCGACGATCGAGAAGATGAGCCGCTTGCGCAGCTCGTCGAGGTGATCGACGAGGGTCAGTCGGTCCTCGTGGCCGATCGGCCGCAGCGCGCGTGGCATGTCCGGGCGGGAGCTTGCGGCGCGCCGGATCAGCCGCGGTCGCGGCTGGGGCTGATCGCGTCGTCGCGCTGCTCAGGCGCGGCGGGCTCGTCGTCGGACGCGGCGAGAGACGGCTTGTCGTCGTCGCCCTTGCCGGTGATCGAGTCCTTGAACTCGCGCATCCCGGTCCCCAGCGAGCGCCCGAGGCCGGGCAGCTTCTTGGGCCCGAAGATGACGAGCACGATGACGAGGACGATGACGAGTTCGAGTGGGCCGATGTTCGGCACGGGTGCTCCAGGGTTGGAATCGAGTTGAAGGGTAGCGGCGCGCCCGCGCGCCGACGTGATGTCGACATCCGGCGCTAGGGGTCAAGTTCCGCGCCCGCATGCCGATGAGTGGGTCATGCAGGAGTTCGAGAACAGCCCGGCCCCGGATCACAACCAGTACGTCCGCAAGGTGACCCTGCCGTCAGGAAAGACGATCGAGGTCATCTCGTTCGACGACGCAGGGCCCTCCGCGTCGGAGCTCCACATGTGCCCCGACTGCGCCTGTGACCTCGTCTACCCCGTCGCATGGCAGGAGGCCGATCGCTCGAGCTGGGAGGTCAGCCTGCGCTGCCCCAACTGCGAGTGGACGGTCACCGGCGTCTTCCACGAGGACGCGATCCAGCGCTTCGACGAGATGCTCGACCGCGGCACCGCGGCGCTTGTCACCGACCTGCGCCAGCTCACCCGCGCGAACATGGAAGAGGACGTCGAGCGCTTCGTCCACGCGATCACGGACGGCCACGTGCTGCCGGAGGACTTCTAGACCTACCCGTGCCGGTCGACGACGGAGTCGGCCACGAGATCGAGCGCGACCCGCTGGCCCTCCTCGAGCGCCAGCGGCGCTAGACCCTCCTTCGCCTCGACGACGATCGCGAGCGCCTGCGCCTTGGCATCGGCGAGCGCGCCCGTCGCCTCGATGCGCTCGCAGACCACCGCCGCCTGGTGTGCGCTGACGATCTCGCGCAGGTCCATCGCGGCCAGCTCGCCGTCGCGCAGGCGCGCGAGGATCAGCGGCAGCGTGACCGTGCCGTCGAGCAGGTCCGTGCCGCGGTGCTTGCCGGTGCTCGCCGCCTGTCCGGAGACATCGAGCACGTCGTCGAGCAGCTGGAAGGCGAGGCCGATGCGCCGCCCGAAACCGCCGAGCGCGCAGACGTGCGCCTCGTCGCGGCCGGCGGCCAGCGCGCCGAGCTCGCACGACGCCTCGAACAGGCGCGCGGTCTTCAGCTCGCAGCGATGCAGGTAGCGCTCGACGGCGACCGTCGCGTTCCACGCGTCCTCGCGTTGCAGCAGCTCGCCCTCGGCGAGCGCCGACGTCGCGCGCGACAGGGCTTGCACGGACGCCAGCGTCCCGACCGCGACGAGCTCGGCGAACGCGCGCGAGAACAGCAGGTCACCGGTCGCGACCGCCAGCGAGCGCCCGCCGGACGCCCACACCGTCGGCAGCCCGCGGCGCAGCGCGGCGGCATCGAGCACGTCGTCGTGGACGAGCGTCGCGCTGTGCACGAGCTCGACGGCGGCGCCGCAGGCGACGAGCTCGCGGGGATCGTCGGGCGCATAACCGGCCGCGAGCAGCACGAGCAGCGGGCGCAGGCGCTTGCCGCCCGCGGCGATCGTCGCGGTCGCATGCTCGGCGAGCACGGGGCCGTGGCCGATCGCCAGCGCGGACAGGCGCTGCTCGACGCGCGCGAGCAGCACGGGGACGTGCTCCCCGGCCGCATCGACGATCGCCTGGACGCTGTCGGTCGTGCTCGTCATCGGCCGGCGGACGGCGGACGGCGCGTGCCGACATGCAGCGCGATGATGCCTCCCGCGGTCAACACGTAGCGCACGTCCATGCCGCAGGCGTCCATCTTCGCGGCCAGATCGTGCGGCCCGGGAAAGCGCTTGACCGAGTTGGGCAGGTACGCGTAGGCCTCGGGATCGCCCGCGAGACGGCCGATGACCGGGACGACGCGGTCGAACCACAGCCGATAGAAGGTCGACAGCGGCGGGCGCGTCGGCGTCGTGATCTCCAGCACGACGACCTTGCCGCCGGGACGCACGACGCGCGCCATCTCCGACAGGCCGAGGTCGAGGTCGGAGAAGTTGCGCGCGCCGAAGCCGACGGTCGCGGCGGCGAACTCCCGGTCGGCGTAGGGCAGCGCCATCGCGTTGGCCCACTCGAACGCGATCGGCGCCGCGGCGTCGGGCGCCTTGCGCCGCGCGAGCGCGAGCATCGCCTCGGAGAAGTCCGCGCCGACGACCGCGCCCTGCGGTCCCACCCGGCCCGCCAGCTCGAGCGCGAGATCGCCGGTGCCGGTGGCGACGTCGAGCACGCGATCGCCGGGCCCGACCTCGGCGAGGTCCGCCGCTCGGCGGCGCCAGCCGTGGTGCAGGCCGGCCGTCATGACGGAGTTCATGACGTCGTAGAAGCCGGAGATGCGGTCGAACATCGCCTGCACCTGCGGCTCCTGCAGGGTTCCCTTGTCCTCGCTCATCTACGCCGGCCCGTGCGGGCGGGAGGTCACTTCAGCTGCGCGAGGAACTCGACGAGGTTGTCGCGCTTCTCGGCGGGCAACTTGTTGAAGGAGGGCATCGGCGCGGTCGGGTTGACGAGCGTGCGCGCGATCGCCTGACGCGGCAGGCGTCCGCCGATCTCCGACAGATCCGGCCCGGGCCCGGTGTTGCCGTTCTCGCCGATCTTGTGGCAGGCGAGGCAGCCCGACTGCGCGACGACCTGCTTGCCGGCCTCGAACTTGCGCACCGCCTCCGAGCCGTTCGCCATCACGCTTGGCGGGGTCGTCATGTCGATCTGGTTCGGCGAGCCCGCGATCGCGCCCTCGTAGGTCAGGAACCCCATCGCCGCGATCGTGAAGATCGCCGCGGCCATTGCGATCGGGCGGCGCTCCGGCCGGCGCTCGGGGCTGCGGTCGTAGAACGGCAGCAGGAACAGCAGGATCATGCACAGCGTCGGGACCCCGATCGCCGCCAGCGGCACGAGCGCCGGCGGCTTGATGACTCGCAGGACCTCGAACAGGAAGTAGAAGTACCACTCCGGGCGCGGCACGTAGGTCGTCGTCGTCGGGTCGACCTTCGGGCCGAGCTCGGCGCCGAGGACGATCGACAGCGTGATGATCGACGCCATGACGACGACCGCCATCCACGAGTCCTTGGCGATCGCGTAGGGAAAGAACGGCTTGCCCTGGGACTTGAGGATCGAGTACTCGCGGAGGTAGGCCTCCTTCTCGACCTGGTTCATGCGGGGTCCTTGCGCAGCTCAGGGCTGGAGTCGGCGCGAATCCACGGCGGCGCGGTCGTCCCGAGGCGTGCGACGAGGTACAGGTGCGCGCCGATCAGCCCCGCGATGATGCCCGGCAGCAGCAGCATGTGGATCGCGTAGAAGCGCGACAGGGTCGTGACGCCGAACTCCGGGCCGGCGCGCAGGAAGTCCGACAGGTAGGGCCCAACGAGCGGGCCGGTGCCGTTGATCGCGACGCCGACGGTCGTCGCCCAGTAGGAGCGCTGGTCGAAGGGCAGCAGGTAGCCGGTGAACGACATCATCAGCGTCAGGATCAGCAGCACGACGCCGATGACCCAGTTCAGCTCGCGCGGATACTTGTAGGCGCCGAAGAAGAAGGTGCGCGCCATGTGCAGGAAGATGAGCACGACCATCACCGTCGAGCCCCACTTGTGCATGCCGCGCACGAACTCGCCGAGGAAGACCTCGTTGGTGAGGAAGCGCACCGACTCGTAGGCCCGCGT
>JAWVGK010000067.1:0-3753 GCA_033855155.1 Solirubrobacteraceae bacterium
GGCGGCGGTGCGGACCCGGACGGCGCGACGGGCGCCTGCACGGCGGCGCTGCCGGCGCCGTCGCCGTCGGCCGACGTCCCGTTGCCCGACGGCGCGGGGACGCCGTTGGCGATCTCCGCCAGCACGGCGCCGACCGCGACGGTGTCGCCGGCCTCGGCGAGGATCCTCGTGACCGTGCCGGTCGCGGGCGCGGGCACCTCGACGTCGACCTTGTCGGTCGACACCTCGACGATCGTCTCGCCATCCTGCACCGTGTCGCCCTCGCGCTTGTGCCACTCCAGGACGGTTCCCTCGCGCACCGACTCGCCCATCGCGGGAAGCGTCACCTGGGTCGTCGTGCTTACGGCCATAACCAACGATTCACTCTAGACCACGTCGTGACGCACCCCGCGCAGGCGAGAATCCGTGCAAGGCGGCGTTCGCGCGGGTGCCTCGCGGCGATGCAGCTCGCCGCGCGGCCGGGCTAGGAGACCGCGGGAGCGGCGGCGGGCGGGCGGCCGCGGGTGCGGCTCTGGCGCACGAACTCGTACGAGCCGACGAACGGGCCGACGCCGCCGAGCACGGCGACGGCGACGGCGAGGCGCAGGTCGATGACGCCCAGGCGCAGGGCCGCGATGCACGACAGCGACATCGCGATCCAGCCGAGCCCGTGGGCCATGCCGAAGATCGCTTCGAGGCCGTGCAGGCCGGGAACGAGCCAGACGACGAGCAGCACCGTGTAGATCGTCGAGTGCGTGAACGATGCGAGCTTCAGGCGCCCGAACGTCAGCATCGCGAGCTGCCGGCGAGCAGCGTCGCCATCCGCCGCAGCGGCTCGTCGGCCTCGCCGGGCCAGTCGGCGACGTCGGCGGGCCACCACGCGTGCTCGTCATGCTCGTCGTCCATCTGGATCTCGGCGCCGTCGGACAGCCACGCGAGGCCGACGACCATCACGAGCTGGTGGGGCAGGCGCACGAGCGCCTCGACGGTCAGGCTCGCCGGCTCGACCGACCACTCCTCGCGCAGCTCGCGCACGAGCGTGTGCGCGGGACTCTCGCCGACGTCGACGGCGCCGCCCGCGCCGAGCGCCCAGCGCCCAGGCCACGACGACAGCCACGGCGCGCGACGGCCGGCGAGCCAGCGCCCATCGGCGGCGCGCGTGACGGCCAGCGCGGCGACGGAATGCGACGCGTCGCCGTGCACGAGGCGCAGCGCCCAGCGCACGGGCTGCAGGTCCAGGACGAGCTCGTCGCCCTCCTCGGCGAACCCGACGAGCCGCGCGGACAGCCCGTCGTGGCTCGGCGAGCCGCGTTCGCGCAGCGCCGCGATCGCCGCGTCGGCGGCTTCGGCGTGGCGCTCGGGCGGCTCGTAGTGGCGCTCGATCCAGCGCGCGCGCACGCGCTCTACCGGCCAGGGGCCGCGGGCGAGGATCGCGGGCGCGCTCATGACCGCAACGATAGTTCGCCGCCGCACGACCGGCAGCCGGCAGGCGGACCGCGCGGCGCATGACTAGGCTGCTGGTGCACCGTCCGCCGCGAGTCATTCAGGAGAGATGAATCGATGCACAGCCGCGCCATGCCGATACGGGCACTCCGTTGACGACGATCCTCGTCACCGGCGGGTCGGGGTTCATCGGCTCCCACGTCGTCGACCGTCTGCTCGACGCCGGCCACGACGCACGCGTCTTCGACGTGCTCGACGCCGCCGACGGGCGCGAGCGCTGCGAGACGGTCGTCGGCGACCTGCTCGACCCGGCCGCCATCCTCGCCGCGGCGCAGGGCTGCGACGCGATCATCCACCTCGCCGCCGCCGCCGACGTCGGCCTCGTCGCGAAGGACCCGGCCGGCAGCGAGGCGCTGAACTCGCGCGGCACGCTCAACGTGCTCGAAGCCGCGCGCGCGACCGGCGCGCGCGTGGTCTACGCGTCGACGATCTGGGTCTACTCCGACGTCGTCGCGCCGACGGTCGACGAGGACACCCCGCTGGCGCTGCCGTCGCACCTCTACACCGCGACGAAGCTCGCGGGCGAGATGTACTGCCGCTCGTACTCCGAGCTCTACGACGTGCCGACGACGATCCTGCGCTTCGGCATCCCCTACGGCCCGCGCGCGCGACCGGCGGCGGTGCTGCCGATCTTCGTGCGCAAGGCGCTCGCGGGCGAGCCGCTGACGATCGCGGGCGACGGCCGGCAGACGCGCCGCTTCGTCTACGTCGAGGATCTCGCCGACGGCGTCGTGCGCGCGCTCGCGCCGGAGGCGTCCGGTCGCGTCTACAACCTCGTCGGCGAGGAGGACACGTCGGTCAGCGCGATCGCCGAGGCCGTGCGCGCCGCGATCGGCGACGTCGAGATCACGTACACCGAGGGCCGCGCGGGCGACTTCGCCGGCGCGCAGGTGTCCTGCGAGCGCGCCGCGGCCGAGCTCGGCTGGCGCGCACGGACGCCGTACGCCGAGGGCGTGCGGCGCTACGTCGCGTGGCATCGCGAGCACGCGGAGCGCGTGGCGGCGCAGCCGCCTGCCGCGGCTGCGGCCGCGCTCGTGGCCGCGCCCGCCGCGCCCGCCGCGGCCAGTGCCGCCACGCCGCCGCCCGTGCGCGCCCCGGCGCGCGCGTCGGGCCACCTCGTCCTGCAGCGCGCGACGGCCGTCGTCAGCGGGCTGCTGGCGCTCGTGCTGTACGTCGTCGTGCTGCACGCCGCCGGGCTGTCGAACGACGGCTGGCACACGGTGCTCGTCGTCGCCGCGCTCGGCGTCACCGCGAGCGCGTCGATGCGCTCGACGACCGCGCGCGTCGCGGTCTGGCTGATGGCGCTCGCCGGCGCGGCGCTGCTGATCCCCGCCGGCACGAGCGAGGCGATGGACTTCGCGCGCCTGAACCCGTCGCTGCTGGTGCTCGGCATCGCCGGCGCCGGGATCGGCCTGCTCGGCGTCGCGGGCGGCCGGCGCACGGTGCTCGAGCCGTCGTTCGCGGACCGGTCAGAGCGCTGACGTCCGCGCCGACACCAGCCGCGTACGACCGCTTCGCGATCGGCTTCGACGAGCGCGACCGCGCGCGGCTGCACGAGCTGTGGGACGGCGTGCTCGACAGCCAGCGCTGGAGCGAGGGCGAGCTGACCGCCCGCTTCGAGGCGGCGTGGGCGGCGCACGACGGGCTGCCCGCCGTCGCCCTGTCGAGCTGGACGGGCGGCGCGCTGGCGGCGCTCGAGTGGGCACAGGTGCGCGGGCGCAAGGTCGTCGTGCCGTCGAACACGTTCATGGCGACGCCGCTCGCTGTGCTCGCCGCGGGCGCGACCCCGGTCTTCGGCGACTGTCGCCGCGACGACCTCTGCCTGTCGCTGTCGGAGGTCGAGCGGCTGATCGACCTGCACGACCCCGCGGCGGTCTTCCTCGTGCACATCGGCGGCCACATCGCCTTCGACGCCGCGGCGATCGCGCGCTGCTGTCGCGAGCGCGGCGTCGTCCTGCTGGAGGACTGCGCGCACGCCCACGGCGCGGTCTGGGACAAGCGCCGGCCGGGGAGCTTCGGCGACGCCGGCATCTACTCGCTGTACGCGACGAAGACGATCTCGACCGGCGAGGGCGGCGTCCTCGTCTCGCGCCACCCGGAGCTCGTCGAGTTCACGCGCAGCTTCCGCAACTACGCCAAGCCCGACCACGCCCAGCCGGGCCTGAACTTCCGCATGAGCGAGTTCACCGCCGCGCTCGGGCTCGTCCAGGTGCAGCGGCTGGAGGAGATCGTCGCCTGGAAGAACGAGATCGCGCGCGCGGAGCTCGACGC
>JAWVGK010000068.1:0-9792 GCA_033855155.1 Solirubrobacteraceae bacterium
TCTGCTCGACCTCGAGCGCCTGGCCGAGGCGCACGGCGGGCTACCCGACGACGGACCACGACCATAGGCAGGCAAGGCCGGAGCAGTCCGGTAGCCGACCCGCTTTCGGACATCTCGAATCGAAGCCGGGCGATCAGCCTGACGCTGCTCGTCGATAGCCCCGCGTGCGCCGCGCCGACAGCAATCTCGGCATTGATGCGACGGCCCGTGAAACTCGCGCTGCTGTGGCAACGGACGCATTGGTCTCGTTCGTCGCGCCAGCGCTCCGTATGGGGGGACTTGTAGCGAATGCCGAGCCTCGGGTTGGCCAGGCGGGGTCACCAGGGATTCGTGCCACGGGCGCTGCGCCGCCCCCTCGTGGGCTGGGCGGCCTCGACCTCGCGCAGGCGCGATCGCCATCCAGGACGCGTCCCAGCTGCCGTTCGTCTGCCGAGCGCATGCGCTCGCCAACATCGAGCGACCCGAGTGCCCATCCGGGCAAACGAAGCAGTCGAGGGCTGCTTCGACTAAACATGCTCCCCCGTCGCTTCTCGCGTTGGTTCTGCGTGCGGCCGATCTAGCTTGAGGCGTGTCGCTGGTCGAGCGCACGCAGCGCCGATGAGGCCCGGGGCTCGTCCGGTGTGCGAGCGTCATTCGGGCTCGCGGGTGCAGTTCTTCTGGCGCTATGGCGCGCCGGGCCACGAACGTCAGCGGTTTCGCTGCCTCCCGCGCGCCGGCGCGGCGCACACGCTCACCGAGCCGTTGCCGCGGCTGGTCGCCGGACATGGCGATTGCGTGAAGCGCGAGGCTCGATCCACGTTCAGCAGGGTCCGCAGGCGCTGCTGTCGCTCGTCTCGCGCGTGCAGGTCGTCGCGCGCGAGAACATCCCAGACGGCGGCTGGGTCGCGGCGTCCGACCACCCGTCGAACGTCGTGATCGGTGCGCCGCTGCAGGTCGAGGAGCACGCGCCGCCCGTCGCGCGAGTAGGCCCGGCACACCGCGCCGCGCATCCTCGACCCCGTCCACGCCCTCGGCGGCGAGCCGAGCGACGTACGGCCGAGCTGACGCACCGCGCGCGAAAGCCTCGTTGCGCGGCGGGCGCGGCGGGGAATACCGCCGAGATGCTCCTGCTGCGCCGCCTCGCACTCCGCCTGCCGCAGATCGTCGGCTCGCCGGCGGCGTTCCTCGTCGCCGTCCTGATCGTGATCGCGTGGCTCGTCTGGGGCGCCGTCGCCGGCTGGAGCACGACGTGGCTGCTGTGGCCGTCGGCACTGGCCTCCGTGACGACGTTCCTGATCGCCTTCTCGCTGCAGTACACGCAGAACCGCGACACCCGCGCGATCCAGCTCAAGCTCGACGAGATCCTGCGCGCGCACGAGGGCGCGCGCGACGAGCTGATGAAGGTCGAGCGTCTGCCCGACGGCGAGCTCGCGGAGGTCGAGCAGGGAATGGTCCGGGCGCGCGAGCGCGAGGTGCGTTCGCCGAAGCGCTGATCGGGGCCTCGTGCGCAGGAACCGTCGGAGCGCGTGCGCGCTTGTCGATGTGCTCGCCGACACGAGCGCGCGAGCACGGTCTCGGCGGTCCACGCACTGGCTTGGCGAAGGGCACCGACGGCGATCGAAGCATCGAGCCAGTGCTGGGCCCGTGCCGGCGCGGATGTCGACAGAAGGTCGTCCGCAGCAGGGCGCACCTACGACGTGGTAGTCGAGGTCGCTGATCGCGGTGCGCCGCGCTCGGGCTGTTGAGCCAGTCAGCGCTACAGCTCGCGCATCGGCGTGCACTGCCCGCTCAACGACGGCGTCAGTGGTTGCCTGCATCGATGGCGTCTGGAACCGCAGCGCCCAGTGCTGGTCTCGTCGAAGCCGCATGGCCCAAGCCCCTTCGTCTGACGGCGACCATAACGGTGAGCTTGTCGGCGGGGCACCAGCCCCGCCGTGCCCGCCCACGCCCGCCGGCAGGTTGCCGGCGGGCGTGGTCCCGGCTTGGGCGCTACGCGCAGTTGCCGATGTCGCTCTCAGACGACGCGATGATGACGTTGGCGGCCACACCGCCGGCATTGACGGTCTCGTGCACCGCGTTGACCGTCAGCCCGGCGTCGGGCGTCGAGAACGGGATCTGCTCGTTGAGCACGAGCTTCACCACGCCGACCGTGACCTTCGTGTTCGGCGCGACGTTCGTCGGCTGGGCGATGACGACCGTCGAGCCGACCTTCAGGTAGGCGATCGTCGTGGTGCCTGACGAGCCGGCGCACGTCGTCGTCGACGTCGACTGCACCGCGCGCGTCGTGACCGTCGGCGTCAGCGTGATCGCGACCGACGAATCGGCAACCGACGCGCTCGCCGTCGAGCGCGCGGGGGCCGGCGAGGCGACCGTCACGACCTTCGCACACAGCGCATGGGCTCCGACCGCGCCGCTGAGCGTCGCGACGCACGGCGTGGTCGTGGTCGACGACGAGGTCTTCGAGACATGACCCGTGTCGGGGATCGGGAGGACGTTGACGATCGGCAGCCCGAGGAGCGTCGCGGTGGCCCGCAGCCCGAACGCTCGTCCGGTCAGGATCTGCGACGTGACCAGCACCTTCTCGCTGCCGCAGGGCGAGGTCGCCGGATCGTTGCCGGCGTCGCCGCCGTACGTCGCGACCCAGTTGTAGGTGCCGGGGGTCGCTGCCGTCACGTCGCCCGACGTCGCCGTGTCGCCGCTCAGCACGCCGGTCCGCGTCGCGATCGGCGTCGTGCAGGTCGTGTCGCCTGGGCCGTACAGCTTGAAGACGACGCTGCCCGTCGGCGATGCCCCGCCGATGACCGTCGCCGAGTCCGAGATGCTGCCGCCGACCGGCACCGAGTCCGACGGCGTGGTCTTCAGCGCCGGTCCGGCCTTGCCGCCGGGGCCCGCGGCCGCGCACGTGCTGATGCGGTCGGAGTCCATCGTCACGGCGCCGGTGTGGCCGTACAGGCTGCCGGTGCTCGTCGCGCCGGTGTTCAGCGTCACCGACGCGCTCGCCAGCACGTTGCCGACGAAGCTCGTCGCGCTGCCGATCGTGGCGCTGCTGCCGACCTGCCATGTGATGTTGTTGTTGTTGCACGGCGTCGCGCCGTTGATCAGCACGACGGCGGAGTTGCTGGCGGTCGTCAGCGTGCTGCCCGTCTTGAACAGCCAGGCGGCGTTCGCGTTGCCGTTGGCGTTCAGGGTCAGCGTGCCGGTCAGGCCCACCGACGTGCTCGTGAAGCAGTAGACGCCGGGCAGCAGCGTCGCGCCGCCGAGGTCCGGGTTCGACAGGGTGAAGTCGCAGGGCTCGCCGGCGGCGAAGTTGTATGCCGTCAGGACGTCGGCGGCGGCCGTGCCGGCGACCGCGTCGCCGGCATGGATCGTTCCGTTGACGATGCCGGGCGGGAACCCGACGACCGCCGTGCCGGGGAAGACGCCGAGATCACCGGTCACGATCGTCGGGCCGGTGTTCGTGATCGTCGTTGCGGCGACCGCCGCGAAGTTCGCGGCCGTGCCCAGCGGTGGAGACGTGGCGACCGCGTGCGCGGCCGGTGCCGCGAGCGCTGCCAGTGACAGGGATGCGACGGTTGCCGCGACCCCCCGGACGATGGGTCGGCGGTACGAGCGGTTCATCATGTGATCCTCTGTTCTGTGCCTGGTTTCAGGCAGGTGCCCTGCGGCGCGCATCTCTCTGCCTCCTCGAGCACCGTCGGACGCCCACGGGATGCGGGCCTCCAAGCGACTCTCGTCGGGAATGGCTGTACGTCGCTTGGGAGAAGCGGTCCGTGAGGTCGCCGAGGGCCTGCGGCCGGCGGTGCCCTGCGCGAGGCTGATTCGCAGAAGCGGGAGTGGCCTGTGCTGCGATTTGCAACAATAGGGATTAATGCGCTCTTAAGCAAACCGGCGTCACGGGCGCGGACGTGCCGGCGCGTGACCGAGGCTCCCCGCGCGCTGTCGCTACCGTTTCCGAGCATGACCACGATCGACTCCTCCACGCTGGCCAACGGCCTGCCGCTGCATCGCATCGGCCTCGACGGCACGCGCGCCGTCACGATCCTCGTGGCCTTCGACGCCGGCGCGCGCACGGAGCGCCCGGAGGAGAACGGCATGGCGCACTTCCTCGAGCACCTCGTCTTCAAGGGCGGCGAGAAGTACCCGCACTACCGCGACGTCAACAAGACGGCCGAGCGGCTCGGCGGCTCGTTGAACGCGTACACCTCGCATGACCTCGTCGCGTTCCACATCACCGTGCGCGCGGAGTCGGCGATGGAGGCGATCGACCTGCTGACCGACTTCAGCGGGCGTCCGCACCTCGACGCCGACGAGCTCGACAGGGAGCGCGGCGTCGTCATCCAGGAGATCCAGCGCTACAAGGACGAGCCGTCGATGGTCGCCGAGCTGCTGATCGACGTCGCGGCGTTCGGCGACCATCCGCTCGGGCGGCCGGTCCTCGGTCCCGAGGAGCACCTGCGCACGTTCACGCGCGACGCGATCATCGCCTTCCGCAACCGTCGCTGGTCGGGCGCGGACGGCGGCGCGTTCATCGTCGGAAACCTCGACCACGTGTCCGCCAACGGTGCCGTCTGCGAGCTCTTCGAGCGCTTCCCGGCGCTGCCCGAGCCCGAGCCGTTCGAGCCCGCGCCGGACTTCGAGCCCGCGGTCCTCGTCGAGGAGCGCGACACCAACCAGTCGCACCTGCGGATGTCCTACCGCCCGCAGATCGACGTCTCCAGCGAGCAGCAGCGCGCGGCGCTGAACATCTACGCGACGCTGCTCGGCGGATCGATGGGCTCGCGCCTGTTCGACGAGATCCGCGAGCAGCGCGGCCTCGCGTACTCGGTCTACGGCATCTCCCACGCGCACGCCGACGTGCCGCTGGTGCAGCTCAGCGCCGGCCTGGACTCGACGAAGTGCATCGAGGCCTACCGGCGGATGCGCGAGATCGTCAGCGAGCTGCGCGACGACGGCCCGACGGCCGAGGAGGTCCACCGCGCGCGCGCCTACGCCGCCGGGCGGCGCGTGCTGTCGTTCGAGAACACCAACAACGTCGCACGCCATGCGGCGTCGCAGGCGATCGTCTACGGCGAGCGGATCGATCCCGACGGCGCGATCGCGGCGCTCGACGCCGTGACGTTCGACGACGTCGTCGAGGTGGCGCGCGACGTGGCCGATACGCTGGCGGTGGCCTGCGTCGGCCCGCATACCGCCGGTGACTTCGACTGACGACCTGAACCACAGAGAGCTCGGGCGCTATCTCGATCGCGTCGGGAACCGCTGGCGCTTGGACCGCGCGGTGCTCGGCGGCGCGCGCGTCGCGGACGCGCGCGGTGCGCCGCCACAGCGCGAGCGCGGGCCGGAGTACGTCGTCGTGCTCGTCTCGGAGGCCTTCGAGGGCGTGCCGTGGCTCGAGCGCGTCTACCAGGCCGCCAACCTCTGGGACGCCGGCGAGATGGGCGACGTGGCCGAGCTGCACTGCTACACGCCACCGGAGCTCGAACGCAAGGTCGAGCGCCTGGCGCGCGTGCGCGACGCGGTCGCCAACGGCATCGACCTGCTCGCGGCGGCGGCGTAGCGCGTAGGCCTGCTGCGCTACGACGCGCGAAAGGGACATCCCGGCACGCCCCTCTGGCCCAGCACCGACAGCCGCCTTCGGCGGTAGCTCGGGCGCGGCGGGTACGCGAGCGCTCACGACGCACGTCGACTCCTGAACGGCCGCGCTCCAGCCGTCCGATGTGCGCCGCCCGACGTGCTGCTTCGGCATGATCAGCGTGTGACGTCGACGCCGCACCGGCGCGGGCTGCCCGTGAGCGACAGCCGCGCGATCGCGCTCGTGCCGGGCCTGTCGATCGCGGCCGCGGTGACGCTCGTCGACGTCTGGGCGGCGCCGCCCAACGCCGTCATCGGGATCGTCGTGCTGGCGCCGGTGCTGACCGCGCTCGTCGGCACCGTGCGCGACGTGGCCCTGATCGGCTCGCTGGCCGTCGCGCTCGTCGTGCTGAGCGCGATCTGGCACGACAACCTCGGCGAGATCCCGTACGTCCAGCGCACCTGCGTCGTGGCAGCCGTCGCGATCCTCGCCGGCCTCGCCGCCCGCGGTCGCGAGCGCGTCGCCCGCGACCGCGAGCGCTTCGCGCTGCTCGCCGCGATCGCGGAGATCGCCGACGGCACGCGCAGCCTGCGCGACACCGTCGAGGCGCTCAACGACCTGCTCGTGCCGGCGATCGCCGACGTCAGCATCGTCGACGCCGTCAGCCGCGGCGACCTCGAGCGCCTCGCGGTGCGCGTCGCCGACGACGTCGGCGACGACGCCGCCACGACGCTCCGATGCCGGCCCCCGTCGACGCTCGACGCGGTCGGCGACCCCGAGCAGCCGCGCCTGCTGACGATCGACGACGGCGCGCTGGCGCGGATGGCGACCGACGCGGCAGACCTCGAGCAATTGCGGGCGATCGGCGCGCGCCGCGCGATCATCGTGCCACTGCGCGCCCGCGCGCGTCGGCTCGGCTCGCTGACGCTGATCGCGACGGTCCGCTCGGGCCGGCGCTACGACGACGAGGACCTCGGGTTCGCGAAGGTGCTCGCCGGTCGCGCGGCGCTCGCGCTCGACAACGCCGGCCTGTTCTCCGAGCTCGAGACGATCGAGGCGCAGCTGACGGTCGCGCTGTCGACACTCGCCGAGGCCGTCACCGTGCAGCGCGGCGCGGGCGCGCTGATCTACGCCAACGAGGCGGCCGCGCGGATGGTCGGCTGCGCGTCGCCGCAGGAGATGCTCGCGACGCCGGTCGAGGACATCATCGCGCGCTTCGACACGACGCTCGCCGACGGCTCGCCGTTGCGCGTGGACGACCTGCCCGGCCGCCAGGTGCTCGCCGGGCGCGAGCCCGTGCCGCTCGTCACGCGCGTCGTCGACCGCGTCAGCGGCGACGAGACGTGGCACGTGACGAAGGCCTCCGGCGTGTTCGATCGCGACGGCGACGTCCAGCTCGTCGTCAACGTCATCGAGGACATCACCGAGGTCAAGCGCGCGGAGATGTCACAGCGCCTGCTCGCGCGCGCCGGCAAGCTGCTCGCGTCGTCGCTGGACTACGAGCGCACGCTGCAGCAGATCGCCGAGCTCGCGGTGCCCGAGCTCGCGGACTGGTGCGCGGTCAGCATGCTCGACGGCCGCGGGCATGTGCGAACGGTCGCCGCCGCCCACGTCGACCCCGACAAGGTCGCGCTCGCGCGCCGGCTCGGCGAGCGCTACCCGGCGCGCGCCGACGCGCCGTCGGGCGTCGCGGCCGCGATCCGCGACGGCGTCTCGCAGCTCGTCAACGACGTCGGCGACGAGCTGCTCGTCGCGAGCGCCCGGGACGACGAGCATCTGCAACTGCTGCGCAGCGTCGGGTTGCGCGCCGGGCTGACCGTGCCGATGAGCGCCGCGGGCCACAACGTCGGCGCGCTGAGCCTGCTCAGCGCCGAATCGGAGCGGCGCTTCACGACGGCGGACGTCGAGCTCGCGCAGGAGCTCGCGCGGCGCGCCGGGACCGCGGTCGAGAACGCGCGCCTGTACACCGAGCGCTCGCACATCGCCCAGACGCTGCAGACGGGGTTGCTGCCGGCCCGCATCCCGCAGCTTCCCGGCTGGCAGGTCGAGACGCTCTACCGGCCCGCCGGCGACGAGAACTGGGTCGGCGGCGACTTCTACGACGTCTTCGCGGTCCGCGGCGGTTGGCTGACGGTCGTCGGCGACGTCGCCGGCCGCGGCGCCGAGGCCGCCGCGTTGACGGGCCTGGCACGCAACACGCTGCGCACGGCCGCGAAGCTGCTCGACGACCCGCTCGCCGCGATCGGCACGTTGAACGCCGAGCTGCGTGGGCAGGAGCAGATGTCGCTGTGCTCGGTGGCGGCGGTGCTGCTGCGCGAGGACGGCGACCGCGCGACGGCGCAGCTGATCTGCGCCGGCCATCCGCTGCCGCTGCTCGTGCGCGACGGCCGGGTGCGGCCCGTCGGCGAGCACTCGCCGATGCTCGGCGCCTACGACGTCGACGACTGGCGTCGCAGCGCCGTCGAGCTCGAGCCCGGCGACGTGCTCGTGCTGTACACCGACGGCGTCTTCGACACCGTCGGCGAGGACGGGCGCTTCGGCGAGGAGCGCCTGCAGGAGACGATCGCCGGCGTCGAGCACGCCCACGACGCGGTCGCGCGCATCGACGGAGCGCTCAGCGCGTTCGAGGTCGGCGACCAGGCCGACGACACGGCGGTCGTCGCCGTCGAGCGCGTCCTCGTGGCGTCGGCGCCGATGGCGCCGCCGGGCGCGGGCCGGGCCGGCGGCGACCGGCGGCGGCGATGACGCATGCGCCGCGGCCCGCGGGCTTCCTCATGCACGACTCGTGGCGGCCCGACCTCGTGCTCGCGCGAAAGCGCGAGCTGGCGGGCGGGCCGCGTGCCGCGGGCGTCGCCCGCAGGTGGGTCGCCGGGCTGCTGTCCGCGCGGATTGGCAGGGCGGACATGCACGATATCGCCCTGCTCGTCTCGGAGGTCGTGACTAACGCCGTGCGCCATGGCGGCGCGGGCGCCGGCGACACGATCGTCGTGCACGTCGCGATCGGCGGCGAGTTGTTGCGCGTCGAGGTCTGCGACCACGGCCCCGGATTCGTTGCGCCGGCCGCGCGGCGCAGGCGCGCCGACGGCGGCGGCCACGGCCTGATGCTGGTCGAGCACCTGTCGAGCTCGTGGGGCGTCAGCGGCGACGACGGGACGTGCGTGTGGTTCGAGCGCGCGCTCGCACCGCGCGGCTGACCGCGGCGGCGGCGGCGCGGGCGGCGGCGGGGCGGTGGGGCGAGCTACTTCAGCGGCAGAGACTGCTGCTGGCCGCAGCTCTTCATGCCGTACGCGCGTGCGTCGCGGTCGGCGACGTCGCTGCTGGCCTGCACGGTGCTGACCTGGACCTGCAGCTTCGCGCTGGCGGCCTTCAGGGCGGTGAGGTCGGAGGCGCGCTCGACCTGCGCGGCCGCGGCCTGCATCCGCGCGACCGGGCGGCGCATCGCGACGACGGAGCGGACGTAGCGCTGCGCGCCCGCGCGCGCAGCTCCCGGCGGCAGGTCGAGCGCGCCGACCTTCGCGATCGTGTCCGCGTACGCCTCGGCGAGCTTGCGGCTCAGGCGGCCGACGTTCGTCTTCGCCTCGCGCACGAGCTGGCGCCCGCGCGCGTCGCGCTGCAGGCAGATCTTGTCGGCGGCCGCGATGAACTGCGCCTTCGACGCGATCTTCTCGTCGTCGCCGCCGCAGCCGGCGACGAGCAGGACGCCGACGAGCAGGCTGAGCGGGGTGCGTCGCACGGCGCCAGCGTAGCGGCGCGGCCCCGCGCGCGACCGCGCGGCGGCGCGCGTCAGGAGATCGCGACCATCCGCTCGATCGGCACCCGCGCGCGCTCGGCCACGTCGGCGGGGACCTTGACCTCGTGCACGCCGTCGCGCAGGCCGTCGCGCAGCTTCGGCAGCGTGATCATCTTCATGTACGTGCAGGCCGCGCGCTCGTTGGCGGCGACGAACCGCGTGTCGGGCGCGGCCTCGCGCAGCGGGTGCAGCATGCCGATCTCGGTGGCGACGATCGCGGTGGCGCCGGGCTTGGCCTCGCTGGCGTAGCGCAGCATGCCGCCGGTCGAGAGCATGTGCACGCCGTCGCCGTCGATGTCGCCGGCGGCCGCGTACTCCATCACCGACGTCGAGCAGCCGCACTCGGGATGGATCAGGAAGTCGGCGCCCGGATGCTCGGCGCGGACCTGCGCGATGTCGCGCGGGCGGATGCCGGCGTGGACGTGGCACTCGCCGTCCCAGACGTGCAGCG
>JAWVGK010000069.1:0-11087 GCA_033855155.1 Solirubrobacteraceae bacterium
GGCCCATGCGGGTCATGATCCGCATGTTCGCGACGACGCAGGCGGAGTCGGTCAGCTCGACGCCGATGTGGGCGATCGGCGAGCCGAGCGGGCCCATCGAGAACGGCACGACGTACATCGTGCGCCCCTGCATGCAGCCGTCGAAGAGGCCGTCGAGCTTGTCGCGCATGTCGGCCGGCTCGGTCCAGTTGTTCGTCGGACCGGCGTCGTGCTCGTCCTGCGAGCAGATGAACGTGCGGTCCTCGACGCGCGCGACGTCGCCGGGATCAGAGCGCACGAGGTACGAGTTGGGCCGCTTCGCGTCGGCAAGTCGGTGGAAGGTGCCCGCATCGACGAGCTGCTGGGCGAGGGCGTCGTACTCCTCGGCGGAGCCGTCGCACCAGTGGATGTCCCTGGGCTTGGTGAGTGCCGCGATCTCCTCCACCCAGGAAGTCAGCTTCTCGTTGGTCGTCGGCACGGTCGTCTGGCTCACGCGTTGCTCCTCGGCTCTCATGTCGGACGCTGCTGATGCTCGCGCAGTGCGCGATCGATCGCGCGCTCGGAAGGTGAGCGCCGGCGATCGCAGCCGGTCGGCTGCCCCAACCACGCAGGATAGTGCGACCGGGCGCAACTTCCCTCGCGGTCGCGGGTCCGAACCCTGCAGAGGCGCGTTCGCACCGCAGGGGCGACGGCCGACGCCCCTCTCCCGCACCCGCGAATCGCGGGCTCAGCGGAGCGCATCCGCGGGCCTTGAGTCCCACGAAGAGGGAGGTCGCAGAACATGCATCCACGCAGCGACAGCGCAGGATCCGACGATCATCGTCCGCGCAGGCGCAGCCTCGCGCTCGGCGACAGGGCGCCGCGCACGCGGTCCGTGCTGCTGGCGACGGGGCTGCTGGTCGTCGGCCTCGCGCCGTTCGGCATCGCCGCCACCGGCGACTCGCTGCGCGAGGGCCGCCGCAACGGCACGACGGTCAAGGAGACCGAGATCGTCAGCAACGTGAGGTCCTCGTCGGGCCTCAAGGGCGGCTACTCGACGCGCCAGTCCAACCTCTCCGACAGCGGCGGCGGCGCGATCTACGGCTGCCGCTCGCAGGCCGGCGGCTCGCGCGCGACGCCGGCTCCGCAGAACCCGTGCATCCGCTCGAACAACCTCTCCAAGGGCCTGGCGTTCGAGTTCAACGCCGCCAACGGCGACGTCGTCGGCGCGATCACGGCCGGCACCGGCGGCGACGCGAAGAAGCCGTTCACGACGAACGCGACCGGCATCGCGACCGGCCTGAACGCCGATCGCGTCGACGACCTCGACGTCGTGCAGATCCTCGCGCAGGCGCGCGCCAAGGCCGGGCTGGACGCCGACACGGTCGACGGCCTCGACGCCACCGACCTGCGGCCGTCGTTCGCGCAGGTCTCGGCCACCGGCACGGCCGCGCAGTCGCGCGGCCTCGTCGGCAGCGTCGCGCACCTGGTCGCGACGGGCCTGTACGGCGTGACGTTCGCCGGCGACCTGTCGAAGTGCGCGCTGTCGGCGACGCTGGTCGACGGGCTCGGCCAGATCGCGGCGCTGCCGGCCGTCGTCGCGGGCAACACCGCGGTCGCGGTGCGCACCGGCGACTCCGCGGGCGCGCCCGCCGATCACGCGTTCCACCTCAGCGTCAACTGCTGAAGCTCGAAGGGGCGCCCACGGGCGCCCCTTCGCCGCCGTCACTCGACGGGCGCCTCGGGCTCCGGCGTGCCGTGCTGCCTGCGCGGGACGAGCACGAGGCGCTTGAACTCCGCGACGAGCACGCCGTTCTGGTTGAGCACGCGCGTGTGCACGCGCACGGTGCCGCGGTCGAGCTTCGTCTTGGAGTCGCGCTTCTCGAGCACCTCGGTCTCGCAGAACAGCGTGTCGCCGTGGAAGACGGGCGCGGGGTGCTTGAGCTCCTCGGTCTGGAGGTTGGCGATCGCCTTGCCGCTGATGTCCGAGACGCTCATGCCGAGCGCGAGCGAGTAGACCATCGGCCCGACGACGACGTTGCGCCCCTGCTGGGACGCCGCCGCGTAGACGTCGTTGACGTGCAGCGGGTGGTGGTTCATCGTCAGCAGGCAGAAGAGGTGGTCCTCGCTCTCGGTCACCGTCTTCGCCGGCCAGTGCTTGTAGACGGCGCCGATCTCGAACTCCTCGAGGTAGCGGCCGTAGGGGTGGGCGCCGGACGCCTCGCGCTCAGCCTGGTCGGTCGTGAAGTCGTCGCTCATCCGGGTGGTCTCCTTCGGGTCAGCACGACGGCGGATCATGACGGACGGCTGAGCGCGACGACGGCGCCCCGCGGCGCGGGTCTACGCGACCGCCCTCGCCGTCGCCAGCAAGCCGGGATCGCTCGCCGGCCAGCTCGGCTGCGGATCGACGAACAGCGGGGCGCCGCCGTCCGGCAGCGTCGCGACGCCGGCGCCGGCGACGACCTCGGCGAGGGCCTGCGCGCCGGTCATCTCCGGGTGCTCGGCGAGCAGCGCGGCCGCCGCGCCCGTGACGACGGGCGCCGCGAACGACGTGCCGCGCCAGTAGCACCAGCCTTCGAACTCGCGCCGCACGCCCTTGCCGTAGAAGTTGACGCCCGTGATGAACGGGCCGTACCTGCCGGCGCCGCGCGAGACGCAGTCCACCCAATCGCCGCGCTGGCTCCACTGCGCGTAGCGCAGCCCGGTGCCCTCGTGGACGACCGCCGCGACGCCGACGACGCTCTCCGTCCCCGCGGGCAGCATCTTGTGCGTGTCGGGGAGCTTGCCGACGACGTTCCCCGCCGCCGCGACGATGCCCACGCCCAGCGCATGCAGCCGCTGCAGCGCCTCCTCGACGACCGGCAGCCGGCTCGCGGGCGTGCACAGCGACAGGTTGACGAGCGCCACGCCGTCGGGGGCATCCGCGAGCTTGTGCAGCTCGCGTGCGAGCGTCGCGTCGTTGCCGACGCCGTCGTTCTCCAGCACGCCGATCAGCCGCACCCTCGCGGCCGGCGCGAAGCGCAGGACGATCCCCGCCACGAGCAGGCAGTGACCGGCCGCCCTCGTGTCGGAGTCGGTCGGGAGCGGCGGGTTCTCGTCGGGCATGCCGTCGACCTGGCTCTCGAGGTCCGGGTGGTGGATCGGAACGGTGTCGAAGACCGCGACCGTGACGCCCGCGCCCGGTCCCTCGCCCAGCGGCGGGGGGTCCGCCGGTGCGTTCGCCGGGTCGGGCGCCGCCGGCAGGCCGCCGCCCATCAGCCGCGGGCAGCCGACGATGCGGTTCAAGCGCGCGAGCGGCGTTCGGTCCGGACGCTGGTGCGGGGCGTCGGGCCCGTTGAGCAACAGCAGCGCGTCGGTCAGCGCGACCGTCTCCTCGACGCCGGGGTGCTCGAAGCTCACGACGGTCCAGCCCCCGCCCAGCGGCTCGCGGCCGGTGACGCGCAAGCGCTCGTCGGCGGCGATCGCGCCGTCGACGGTCTCGAAGTCCTCGTCGCGCACGAGCAGGTTCCCCGGGACCACCGCGATCGGCGCGGTCCGGATGCGCGGGGACCCGGACGGGATCAGGAGCGGGCTGTCGGCGGGCAGCTCGGCGTCCTCGTCGATGTCCAGCTCGACCGTGGGTGACACGTCAGCCATCGGGCACTCTCCTGGGATTCGGGATCATGTCACTAGAGCGCGCGGACGGGCGCTTGATACGTTGAATGTCCGGTGGGTGGGGCAACGGTATCGGCGGAGCACGAGCGGGCAGAGCTCGCGGCGCTCGTCGAGGCGGCACGCGGCGGCGAGCAGGCGGCCTGGAACGAGCTGGTGGCCCGGCTCGGACGGCTCGTGTGGTCGATCACGCGGGCGTACCGGCTCGATCCGCAGGACGGACAGGACGTCGCGCAGATCGCGTGGATGCGGCTGGCCGAGCACATCGATCGCCTGAGCGATCCGGGCTCCGTCAAGACGTGGCTCGCGACGACGACCAAGCGCGAGTGCATCGCGATGCTCCGCCAGCGCGCTCGCGTCCAGCCCCTGGACGTCGACGTGCTCGCCACCCAGATGCTGTCGCCGCCGGCCGATGCGGACGTCTTCACGAGCGAGCGCGACCGGCTCGTGTGGTCGGCGTTCGCGCGGCTCTCGGAACGCTGCCAGCGCCTGCTGCACCTCGCCGTGGCCGACAAGGACGGCGGGTACGTGGAGATCGCGGCGTTGCTCGATATGCCGATCGGGAGCATCGGGCCGACGCGCGAGCGCTGCCTGGCTCGGTTGCGCCAATTTCTCGGCGCGGCAGGTATCAATTCGCTCGCCGATGCCTCTTCATGACGATGCCCGGATCACCCAGCGATGCCGAACTGCTGTCCGCGCTCGACGCGGCGATCGAGGCGGCGCAGCCGATGCCGTCGTCGGTCGGGGAGCTCGGGCGCATGGCGTGGGCCGCGCGCGCGCTCGATGCCGAGTTCGCGGAGCTCGTCGCAGACTCGCTCGCCGACGAGGTGCTCGCCGAGGACGAACGCTACGCGATCCGGGCCGGCACGCAGCCGCGCCTGCTGAGCTTCGAGGCCGGGGATACGGCGATCGAGGTCGAGGTCGAGGTCGGGGCGGACGGTGAGCAGCACGTCGTCGGGCAGGTCCTCCCGCCCGGCCCCGCGACCGTCACCTTCGAACGAGCGGCGGGCGCACAGCGGTCGCAGGCCGACCCCGGCGGGCGCTTCGAGTTCGACGACGTCGCACGAGGTCCGGCGCGGCTGCGCGTCCAGCGAGCGCCCGACGGCCCGCTCGCTTCGGCGTGGTTTCGGCTGTAACCCAGCCTCGCAGCGCCGCGCCCGCCGCGCTCGCACTCGCGGAGGAAGCGCTCGCCACCGTACCCGCGTCGCCTGAGCGCGCCGGCCAGCTCGCGCGCGAGGCGCATCGCCAGGCGCAGGCCGAGCAGGGCCACGAGGCCGCGATCGTGGCCCAGCGCGCGCTCGGGCTCGTGGGCATCGAGACGGGCAGGGTGAAGGAGGCGACCGTCGTGCTCCGGCGCGCGCTGCGAGCCGCCGAGCGCCAGGCGCTGCCGGTGCGCGCCGCGGAGGCGCGCATGACGCTCGCGCTGGCGCTGCTGTACTGCGGCGACGCAGCGGACGCGCTGGCCGAGCTCGACCTCGCTCGCGCGGCGCTGCACGGCGTGGCGGCGGCGCGACTGGAGATGCAGCGCGCGCTCGTGCTGCAGAAGCTCGACCGGCCCGAGGACGCGCTCGTCGGCTATCGCCGCGCGCTGCGGACCTTCCGCCGCGACGGCGACCGCCTCTGGGAGGCGCGCCTGCTGAGCAACCGCGGCGTGCTGCATGCCGAGCGCGGTGAGTTCGCGATGGCGCGGCGCGACCTCGAGCGCGCCGAGCGCCTGTTCGGCGACCAGGCGCGGACGCTCGCGGTGGCGCAGGTGCGCCAGAACCTCGGCTGGATGGAGGCGCGGATCGGCAACGTCCCGGCGGCGTTCGCGCACCTCGACGGCGCCGAGCGCGCGTTCCACGACGCCGGCGCGATCACCGGCCTGCTGCGCCTCGATCGCGGCGCGCTGCTCGCGGGCGTCGGGCTTCTGAGCGACGCGCGCCGCGAGCTCGCGCTCGCGGTCGGCGAGCTCGCCGGCGGCGGGATGGAGATGGACGTCGCCGAGGCGTGGCTGTCGTCCGCGGAGCTGGCGTTGCTCGACGGCGATCCGGAAGCGGCCGTCGACGGGGCGCGCCGGGCGCAGCGGGCGTTCGCGGCGCACGGACGCACGCGCTGGCGCACGTTGGCCCGGCTCGCGCTGCTGCGCGCACAGGCCGCCCGCGGCGGCGCGCAGGCGCACCTCTGCCGTGAGGCGTCGGAGCTCGCCGAGGAGCTGAGCGCCGCCGGCTGGATGGCGGCCGCCGTCGACGCGCGCCTCGTCGCGGCGCGGGCCGCGCTCGACGACGGCCGGCCGGAGGTCGCTCGCGCGCAGCTGCTGCGCGCGCGCTCGACGACGCGCACGGCGCCGCTCGCCGTCCGCGCCGCCGCCTGGCACGCGCAGGCCCTGCTGCGCCTGCACGAGGGCGATCGCCGCGGCGCGGGCACGGCGATCGCAGCCGGGCTGCGGGCCGTCGAGGCGCACCGCGCCACGCTCGGCGCGACCGAGCTGCGCGTGCATGCGTCGCGCCATGGGGTCGCGCTCGCGGCTCTCGGGGTCGAGCTCGCGCTGCTGTCGCGCTCGGCGCGCCGCGTCCTCGTCGCGGCCGAGCGCGCTCGCGCCGGCGCGCTGCGATTCCCGCCGCTGCGCCCGCCGCGCGAGTCGCGCGTCGCCGCGCTGCTCGCCGAGCTGCGCGGCGTGATCGGCGCGATCGACGAGACGATCCTCGAGGACGGCAACCCCCGCTCGCTCGTCGCGCAGCAGGCATCGCTCGAGCGCCAGATCCGGGCGCACGCGCGCCACACCGCGGCCGGCGGCGTCGCCGGCACGCTCGAGCTCGACGACCTGACCGCCGTCCTCGGGCGGCGCGTGCTCGTCGAGCTCGTCGAGCACGAGGGCGAGATCCACGCCGTGCAGCTCGCCGACGGCACCGCCCGGCTGCGACACGTCGGCGCGGCCGCCGACGTCGCCGCCGACCAGCGCTTCCTGAGCTTCGCGCTGCGCCGGCTGGCGTGCGGGACCGGCACGCCGTCCGTGCGCCGCAGGCTCGCCGAGTCCGCCGAGCAGGCCGCCGCACGGCTCGACGCGTACCTGCTCGGCGGGTGCGCGCGCGACCTCGCGCGCGACCTCGTCGTCGTCCCGACGGGCGCGCTGCACGGTCTGCCGTGGGGGGCGTTGCCGTCGTGCCGCGAGCGCGCCGTGTCGATCGCCCCGTCGGCCGGGTTGTGGCTGCGCGCGGCGCGGCGCCCGGCGCTGCGCGAGACCGACGCCTGCACGCTCGTCGCCGGACCCGGTCTCGAGCACGCCGGCGCGGAGGTCGCCGAGCTCGCGGCCACCTACCCGCGCGCCACGGTCCTGACGGGCGCCGGCGCGACGGTCCGGCGGACGCTCGTCGCGCTCGAGCGCGCCCCGCAGGCGCACATCGCCGCGCACGGCAGCTTCCGCGCCGACAACCCGCTGTTCTCGTCCCTGCGCCTGCACGACGGCGCGCTCACGGTCTTCGACCTCGAGTCGCTCGGCACGCCGCCGCGGCGGATGATCCTCAGCGCGTGCGACGCCGCCCGCTCGACGGTCGAACCGGGCGACGAGCTGCGCGGGCTCGTCGCGGCGTTGCTGGCGCTCGGCACCGCGACCGTGATCGCCAGCGTCCTGCCCGTGCCCGACACCGAGGCGCGCGCGGTCGCGTCGCGCCTGCATCTCGAGCTGCGGCGCGGCGTCGCGCCCGCGACCGCGCTCGCGACGGCGACGGCGGGGTCGCCGAACGGCGCCGGCTTCGCCTGCTACGGCGCCGGCTGACGCCGCTCCGCCGAGCGCAGGCTCGGCCACGCCGCCCCGCCGAGCGCCCGCCGGCTCGACCACGCCGCCCCGCCGAGCTCCCGCCGGCTCGACCACGCCGGTCGCGCCCACCGCGCGCCGAGCTACCCGCCGTCGAGCTCGCGCAGGCGCGCGTGCAGCGTCTCGCGCTTGGCGACGAGCTCGCGCTCGAGCTCGTCGAGCTTCTCGCGGCGACGGCGCAGCAGCGCGAGCTGGCCGGCGATGTGCCCCTGCGCCTCCTCGAGGATCTGGCGGCGGCGCTCGGGCGACGGGTCGCCCTCGTGCCACTCGGCGCGCAGCGCACCGCGCGCGTCCTCGGCCTCGATCACGCCGCGCAGCTCGTCGAGCGACAGGCCGAGCAGGTCCTTCAGGCGCAGCAGCTCGAGCACGCGCTCGACGTCGGCGTCGCCGTACAGGCGGTGCCGGCCCGCGTCGCGCTCGGGCGCGCCGGGCAGCAGCCCGAGCTCCTCGTAGTAGCGGATCGTGCGCGGCGTCGTGCCGGAGCGCCGCGCGAGCTCGCCGATGCGCAGGCCGCGTGCCGGGGCCGCGGTGCTCATGCCGCGCCGCGGTCGGCGACGGCGCCGCGCGGGCGCTCGCCGGCGTGGCGCTGCGGCGCGGGCTCGGGCGAGACGACGTGCGCGGGACGCATGACGCACACGATCGCGCCGACGACGGACGTCATGGCGAGCGCCCACAGCGCCGTGTGCATGTTGTGGATGAACGGCGCGAGGCGCTCGTCCGACAGCCCCGACGCCAGGCCCGAGAAGATCTGCAGCAGCGTGTCGCGCGGGACGGCGTTCGTGATGACCGCGAGCACGAAGGCGATCGACAGGACCGCGCCGGTGTTCTGCAGCATCATCCGCGCGCCGGCGGCGATCCCGCGCCGGTGCGACGGTACGACGCCCATCATCGCGGCGGTGTTCGGCGAGTTGAACATGCCCGAGCCGATGCCGACGATCGTCAGCCAGACCATCCCCTGCCAGTAGGCCGTGTGCACGTCGAGCGTCGTCATCAGCGCGAGGCCGGCGGCGGTCACGAGCATGCCGCCGGCAGACAGCGCGCGCGAGCCGTGGCGGTCGGCCCACATCCCCGCCAGCGGCGACGCGATCAGCATCCCGATCGCCAGCGGCGCGAGCTTGATGCCGGCCGTGATCGGGTCGTCGCCCTGCGCGCCCTGGTAGTAGAAGACGAAGACGAACATCAGCGCGAAGCGCGACAGGCCGTTGATGAAGGCCGCGCCCGCGGCGGCGGCGAACAGGCGGTTGCGGAAGATCGCGAGGTCGAGCATCGGCGCGCGGCTGTGCGCCTCGATCGCGACGAACGCCGGCAGCAGCACGGCTGCCGCGGCGAGGCCGCCGATGACGATCGGGTCGTTCCAGCTCGTGATCCCGCCGCGCGAGATGCCGAGCACGAGGCCCGTGAGGCCGATCACGAAGGCGATCGTCCCGGGGAGGTCGAGCCCGCGGACGCGGTCGGGCTTGGCGAGCTCGCGCAGGACGAGCGCGCCCCACGCGGCGCCGAGCAGGCCGAAGGGGACGTTGAACCAGAACACCCACGGCCACGAGATCGAGACGAGCGCGCCGCCGAGCACCGGCCCGAGCACGAGGCCGATGGCGGCGACCATGGTGTTCGTCCCCATCGCGACGCCGAGCTGCTCGCGCGGGAACGCGTCGGTGACGAGCGCCGCGGCGTTGGCGAACAGGAACGCGCCGCCGACGCCCTGCAGGATCCGCCACAGGATGAGCTGCGTCGTGTCGTCGGCGAAGCCGGCGCCCAGCGACGCGGCCGCGAAGACGACGAAGCCGCCGACGTAGGCGCGCTTGCGCCCGAACAGGTCCGACAGGCGCCCGGCCGTCAGCACGAGCACCGTCGAGGCGATCATGTAGGCGAGGATCACCCAAACGAGCTCGAGCACGCCCGCGTGCAGGGTGCGCTCGAGGTCGGGCAGCGCGATGATCAGCGTGCCGGAGTTGATCGTCGCCAGCAGCATCCCGAGGCTCGTGCACGACAGCGCCCACCACTTGTAGTGGCGGTGGTCGCTGCCGACGCCGAGGCGCCGGGAACGTGCGGGGGCTGTCGCTTGCTGATCTGGCATCTTACGTTCACGTCAGCTTAGCGAACTCGTGAGCGCGCTTGGTGGGCTCGCTTCGGACGTCGCTAGCGCCGCAGTACTGCAGCGTCTGCGCCTTCCGCCGTCGTCGGGCGCGAGTGCGCGTGGCAGCACCCGGCTGCGCCGCGCGACGGGCAGTCGATAGGTTGCGCGCACCGATCGTCCGCCCCCGACCCCCCGTGGAGGCCTCCCCTCTTGCGCAATCCCCGTGCCTTCTTCCAGCCGCTCGCCATGGGCGCTCCCGACCCGCTGCGCGAGATCCCCGTGACGCCGTCGCGGATGATCCACTTCCTCGACTTCTCCAACGAGAAGATGGTCGCCAAGGCGCCCGCGATCGCGGCGCAGGTCGACATCCTGCTCGGCAACCTCGAGGACGCCGTGCCCGTCGAGCGCAAGCAGGCGGCGCGCGAGGGCCTGATCACCGTCGGTCGCGACATCGACCTCGGCGACACCGCGCTGTGGGTGCGCATCAACTCGCTCGAGTCGCCGTGGGTGCTCGACGACCTCACGCAGCTGGTCACCGAGATCGGCCACAAGCTGTCGGTGATCATGGTCCCGAAGGTCGAGGGCCCGTGGGACATCCACTATGTCGACCGGCTGCTCGCCCAGCTCGAGGCGAAGGCCGGCCTCGAGCGCCCGATCATGGTCCACGCGCTGCTCGAGACGGCGCTCGGCGTCAACAACATCGAGGACATCGCGACCGCGAGCCCGCGTATGCAGGGCATGAGCCTCGGCCCCGCGGACCTCGCCGCCAGCCGGCGCATGAAGACGACGCGCGTCGGCGGCGGGCACCCCGGCTACCGCGTGATCTCCGATCCCGACCCCTCGTCGCCCGACGGCACGCCGCGCGAGTCCGCCCAGCAGGACCTCTGGCACTACTCGCTCGGGCGCATGGTCGACGCCTGCGCCGCCGCCGGGCTGCTGCCGTTCTACGGCCCGTTCGGCGACATCAAGGACGTCGAGGGCTGCGAGGCGCAGTTCCGCGCGGCGTTCATCATGGGCTGCGTCGGCACGTGGTCGCTGCATCCGGTGCAGATCGAGATCGCCAAGCGCGTCTTCAGCCCCGATCCCGACGAGGTGCTGTTCGCCAAGAAGGTCATCGCGGCGATCCCCGACGGCCGCGGCGTGCACATGATCGACGGCAAGATGCAGGACGACGCGACGTGGAAGCAGTGCCGCGTGATGGTCGACCTCGCCGAGATGCTCGCCCGCAAGGACCCCGATCTCGCGGCGGCGTACGAGCTCGAGGGCGCGCCGGCCTGAGCGAGCCGTTTCGTCGCAGAGTCTGCGCGCAATTTCCGCGGAGCGGCGCGGTTGACGTCCTCGCCGGATCTAGCATGGAGTTGGCCGAGCGTCGGAGTCTCAGTGTTGCTTCTCGCGCATTGCGGAGGCGCTACAGCGCGCTCGAGGCCGCCCCACTACATCCGGCTGTCGTTCCACCAGAACGCCGAGCTCAGTCCTCCGGGCTCACTGCGTGGAGCTCGATCCGGTAGACGAGGGTGTCCTCGTCGATCGGCCCAGCGTGCGCCGCGCGGTGGCGCAGGGTCTCGCGATCGGGCTCGCCGGCTCGCCGGACGTCCGCCTCGGTGATCGCCC
>JAWVGK010000070.1:0-20273 GCA_033855155.1 Solirubrobacteraceae bacterium
GGCGGCCGAGCTCAAGGCGCTCCAGGGGTGGGGGCCGATGGCGAAGGTCGGCTCGATCGCCCGGGCCTGGAACGAGCTCGCGCAGACGCTCGACAAGCGCGGGGCGGCGACGGTCGCCGACCTCGACGCCAGCACGATCATCTCCTCGGCGACCGACCTCTGGGTCATCCCGCCGGGGCGCTCGATGGTCTGAGCCGGGCGCCCTACGCGACGGGGCGCAGGTGGCGCAGCGGGCGCCCGTCGCGCAGCTCGCGCACGACCGCCTCGACGAGCCCGTCGCCGTCCTCGCGCCGGCCGTCGGTGACCGCTGCGACGATCCCGCGCTTGCGCTGGATGAGCGCCGCCATCGTCTCGTCGATCGTGTCGGCGGCGAGCAGGTACCAGGCCGTGACGGCGTCGCGCTGGCCGATGCGGTGGCAGCGGTCCTCGGCCTGGTCGTGCATCGCGGGCGTCCACTCGAGCTCGAGGAAGGCGACGTTCGACGCGCGCGTGAGCGTGATCCCCTGCGCCGCGACCCGCGTGGCGCCGATCAGCAGCTGCGGCCCGTCGGCGGACTGAAACGCCGCGACCGTCGCGTCGCGGGCTGGGGTCGAGTCGCGCCCGAGCAGGTGCGCGGCATCGGGGAAGCGGGCGAGCACGGCCTCCTGCACCTCGATGTGGCGCGCGAAGACGACGAGCCGCTCGCCGGACTCGAGGAAGTCGCCGATCCACGACAGTGCCGCCGCCAGCTTCCCGCGCGCCGCGAGCCGCTGCAAAGTCCCGAGCTGCGCGAGGCGCTCGGCCCGCAGCGTCGCCGCGATGCGGGCGTTGAGCACGCGCAGGTCCAGCGGCTGCGAGCGCAGCCAGGCGATGACGTCCTCCTCGGCCAGCCGGTACTCGCGCTCGTTGGACAGCGCGACCGGCACCACGACCTGGCGCTTGGCCGGCAGCTGGGGCAGCACCTCGGATTTCAGCCGCCGCACGAAGCAGCGCCGGCGCAGATGCCAGTGCAGCCGTTCCTCCGACAGCTCGCCGCGGAAGCGGCGCGCGAACTGCGCGCCCGAGCCGAAGTCCTCCAGGCGCCCGATGACGCGCAGCTGGCTGACGAGCTCCTCGGCGTGGTTGAGCACCGGCGTGCCGCTGAGCGCGAGGCGCAGCCCGTCGGGCGCGACCGCGTCCGCCAGGCGCCGCACGGCCTTCGTGCGCTTGGCCTGCGGGTTCTTGACGTAGTGCGACTCGTCGATGACGAGCGCGCGCGGCTTCAGGCGCGCGAGCGACTCGCGGTGCGCCGCGACGATCTCGTAGTTGAGGATCGTGATCTCGCCGGTCCGCGGGACCGCGCTGCGGCCGTCGACGACGACGACCTCGCGGTGGGGCAGCCACTTCGCCGTCTCGCGCTCCCAGTTGAGCTTCAGCGACGCCGGGCAGACGACGATCGCCGGGTAGGCGCCGTCGGCCTCGAGCGCGGCGAGCGCCTCGACGGTCTTGCCGAGGCCCTGCTCGTCGGCGATGAACGTCCGCCGCGCGTGCAGCGCGTAGCGCACGCCCGCCCACTGAAACGGCGCGAGCTCGCCGCCGAGCACGGCCGCGCAGGCCGCGATCGGCTCGCCGCCGGTCGCGCGCGAGCGGCGGATCGTCTCGAGCGCCTCGTCGTGCTCGCGGCGCAGCGCCGCGAGCATGAACTCGCCCGGCCCGTCGACCGCGACGCCGTGCAGCGCGATGAACTCGTCGAGCGCCGCCACGACCCACGGATCGACCGGCAGCGTGCGCCCGCGCGCCTCGGCGCCCGGCAGCTTGCCGAACGCGACGCCGATCTCCGGGTCCCACAGCACGTCGAGACGCAGGCGCTCGCCGTCGAACGTCCGCGCCGCGGTCAGCCGCGCCGGCGGCGGCTCGATCTCGCCCGACAGCAGCGCCTCGACGCAGCGGTTCGCGCCGGCGTCCAGGCGCGCGTTGTCCTCGTCGGCGAGCGCCATCGCGCCGGCGCCCGTCAGCGGCGCCAGCAGCATGCCGTCGTGCTCGACGAAGCCCGCGACGAGCTCCTGCGGCGGCGTCCCCGCGCGCGTCGACAGCACCCACCAGCCGCGACCGTCGAAGCGCACGGTGGACACATGTCCGACCCAGCGCCGGCGGATCTGCGCGAGCCAGGCGTCGACCTCCTCGCTCGCCGTCAGGTCCGGGAAGCGCTCGAGCACCTCGGCGACGTGCACGCCGACCCAGTCGTCCACCGGTGCCCACCACTCCTTCGCCTCCCAGTCGAAGCGCCGCCCGGGGATCCCGCGCACGACGTTGACGATGTGGGCGTCGTAGGGGAAGCCGAGCACGACGATCTCGGCGCCGCCCTCGCCCGCGCGCAGCTCGACGTTCGGGCGTGCGGGGGCGAGCTCCATCGACGTTGGAAGGTAGTGGGTCGTCCGGCCCACGGGCGACCGCGCGGGCTGTTGCCGGCGCGCGTAACGTCCACGGTCGAGATGGCGCATCCGCCCGACGAGCACGACCGCACCGAGGAGCTGCGCGAGCTCGCGCGCTACGCGCTGCAGCGCCGCGACCTCTATCGCGCCCGCAGCTACGGTCCGCGCGCGACGAGCGCCAGCCGGCTGCGCGAGCTCGAACGCGCGTCAGACCAGGCGCAGGCGCGGCTGCGCGCCTACGTCGACGAGCGCGCCCGGCGACACGACGGCGGCTAGTGGGCGCGCTGGAGCTCGAACCACATCGTCATGTCAGCCGCGCCCTCGGCGCCCCATCGGTCCGCCATCCGCTCGACGATCTGCAGACCCATGCCGCCGAGCGACGGCGCCTCGCGCGACTGCAGCAGCGCGTCCGGCGACACCGGCGGCGACGGCCCGGCGAGCTCGATGCGCACCCGCTCGGGCGTGACGCGGATCGTCAGCCGCAGCCGCGCCGCGGGGTCGGGCACGACGTCGGCGACGTACACCGCGATGAGCTCCGACGTCATCAGCAGCGCCTTGTAGGCGACGTCGCCCGCGATTCCGGCGGTCGCCGCCAGCTCGCGCCGCGCCATGCCCGCCGCGGCCGCGTTGGCGGGCAGGGACAGGACGGTCTCGGTCCGCGACGGCCGCGTGCTCATCGACGGGCTCTACCCCGACGGCAGCGGTGGGTTGCGTGCGGCGCTCGCGATCGTGCCCACTGCTGCCGATACACGCGTGGATGGCCATCGACGTGTCCACACACGAGCCGACCGCCCGCTCTCGCCCCGGACGGCTGCTCGGCGACGTGCTCGTCGACCTCGGCTTCTGCGATCGCGTCACGGTCGAGTCGATCGTGCGCGACGCGCGCGCCGCCAACCGGCCGATGCAGCACCTGCTCGTCGAGCGCGGGATCATCGATCCCGGCCAGCTCGCGCTGGCGGTCGCCGAGCGCTTCGGCCTGGAGTACACGAGCCTCGACAAGCTGCATCCCGACATCGCGGCGATGCAGCTCGTGCCGGAGTCGGCGCTGCGGCGCCTGCAGGCGGTCCCGGTCGGCTTTCGCGACCCCGAGACGCTGATCGTCGCGATGGCCAACCCGACGAACGTCCTGGCGCTCGACGACCTGACGATGCTGACGGACCTGCGCGTCGAGCCGATCGTCGTCTCGCGCGAGGACCTCGACCTGCTGCTGCAGCGCCTCAGCCGCCTCGAGAAGGAGTTCGTGCAGGCCGAGGAGTCCGAGGCCGAGACGCTCGAGCCGACGCCGCTGCTCGAGGCCACGGTCGACGACGGCCCGACCGCGAAGCTCGTGCTCTCGCTCGTCTCGCAGGCGATCGACCTCGGCGCCTCCGACGTGCACTTCGATCCCGCCGACGGCGACCTGCAGGTGCGCTATCGCATCGACGGGATCATGACGCCGGCCGCGCGCATCCCGCGCCGCCAGGCCGCGCGCGTGATCTCGCGCATCAAGATCCTCAGCGACCTCGACATCTCCGAGCGCCGCCTGCCGCAGGACGGCCGCACGAGCCTCACGCTCGAGGCCCGTCACGTCGACGTGCGCGTCACGATCGTGCCGCTCGTCGACGGCGAGTCGGCCGTCATGCGGATCCTCGATCCGGGTGACGGGCCGCTGTCGCTCGGCGAGCTCGGGATGGGCCCCGCGGACCGCGCGCGCGTCGACAAGGCGCTGCGGCGCTCGCACGGCGCGATCCTCGCCACCGGGCCGACGGGGTCGGGCAAGTCGACGTCGCTGTACGCGTCGGTCGCCGTCGTCAGCTCGCCCGAGAAGACGGTCATGACGATCGAGGACCCCGTCGAGTACCGCCTTCCCGGCGTCAAGCAGATGCAGGTCTTCGAGCGCGCCGGACTGACCTTCCAGACCGGCCTGCGCGCGATCGTGCGCGCCGATCCCGACATCATCATGGTCGGCGAGATGCGCGACCGCGAGAGCGCGCGGATCGCGATCGAGGCCGCACTCACCGGCCATCTCGTGCTTTCGACGCTGCACACCAACAGCGCGCCGGCGACGCCCGCGCGGCTGGTCGAGATGGGCGTCGAGCCGTACCTCGTCGCGTCGGCCGTCGACTGCATCCTCGCCCAGCGCCTGGCGCGGCGCCTGTGCACGAGCTGTCGCATCCCCGTGCGCGTCGCTGGCTCGGTCGTCGGCGCGCCCGAGCGCGACGAGGTCGAGATCTACGAGCCGGGCGGCTGCCATCGCTGTCGCGAGACGGGCTACCGCGGCCGGCTCGGCCTGTTCGAGGTCATGATCGTGACCGACGAGATCCGCGCGCTGATCGTCGCCCACGCCCCGGCCGTGAAGCTCGCGAAGCTCGCCGTCGAGCAGGGCATGACGACGCTGCTCGACGACGGGCTCGAGAAGGTCCGCACGGGCCAGACGACGCTCGCCGAGATCAGCCGCGTGATGGGCTGAGCGCCCCGCAGCCCGCCGGCCGCGGGTGGCCCCGCTTGACACCCGGCGAGAAACAACTCTAAGTTGGTAGGAAATGTGGCGTTTCAACGATCGTGCGCGCTCGGGGGCGCCCGCATCCGGCGTTGATCGCCGGTCGCTCGTCGCCCTCGCGCTGATCGGCCTCGCCCTCGCCGTGGCGCCGCTGATCTTCGGGATGTTCGAGAAGGGCCCGAAGGGCACGGAGATGCTGGAGGAGTTCAAGCCGTTCATGACCGACGAGCGGCTCGGGGCCTTCCAGCGCCACATTCGCAACATCGACGCCGGCGTGCAGGAGGCCGACGCAGCGGCCGCGACGGCGCTCGAGGGCACGGGCGCGGCGGCGCACGCGCGCTTCGAGCGACGCTTTCCGGGAGTCGCGCAGTTCCACGAGGACTGGCCGCCGATCGACGCCGACATGACCGATCTGCTCGTGAAGATCCGCGCGAACGTCGGCAACTACGAAGCCGTCGAGGCGCTGCCGAGCTTCACGATCTTCCCGTGGCTCTTCGTCGTCCCGGGGCTGCTGGTCGCGTTGCTCGCGCTCGTGGTCGCGCTCGTGCCGCGTGGCGTCCGGCAGATCCGCTGGGCCGTCGTCGTCGTCGGCATCGGGCTCGCGCTGACGCCAGTCGTCATGCAGATGTTCGACCGCGCCCCCAGGGGCGGGCGCATGATGACGACCTTCAAGACGATCGAGACGCGCGAGAAGGTCGAGGCGATGCAGGGCTACTTCGGCGCGATCGCCGTCGGGCAGGGCGCGCTGCGGCTCCAGCTCGTCCCGGCGCTGCGGCGCGACGGGCTCGACGCGCGCGAGATCGCGCGGCGCTTGCCCGCGATCACGACGCTGAACCGTAGCTGGATCGCGATCCTCAACGACATGACGCCGATGATCGGCGCCATGAGCGACAACGTCGACAACTACCAGGCGCTGATGAGCCTCCCGCCGTTCCGGCTGTTTCCCTGGTTCTTCGTCGCGCCCGGCCTGCTGATCGCCGGCCTCGCGCTCGCGGGCGGCCGCCGAGGCCGCCGCACTCCGGCTCCCGCCACCGCGACCGGGCCGGTCATCTTGCCAAGCACACCCGCATAGGAGGGCCCATGAAGCTGACCCGTACCAACCTCGGCCTGTCGGGCATCGCCCTCGCCGCCGTCGCGGCCGTCGCCGCGATCGCGCCCTCCGCCGCGCCGCGGGCCGCCGCGTCGCGGACGCTCAACGGCACGTTCCGGCTGACGCCGGGCAGCTTCTCCGCCGGCAAGGCGCACGGCACGTACTTCCGCATGGTCTACACCGCCAACAAGGGCTACATGCCCAACCCGGACTCGCGCGCTCGCGACAAGACGTACACGCTCGGGCGCCCGGGTCGCGACGGCGGGCTCGCCACGGGCCGCTTCCAGGGACACCCGAGGCCGCCGTTCACGAGCACCGGCAGCGCGCGGGCGAACCTCATCATCAAGCCAGAGCCGTTCACGTCGATCAACTTCGGCGTCGCGACGCTGCGCAAGGACCCGCAGTCCGGCGCCACGTCGGCGGTCACGACCGCGCGCGTCAGCGGACGCCGGCTGACGGTGCACGTCCCCGGCTTCACGGCCGAGTGGAACAGGCAGTACTTCAACCAGGGCGCGCCGAAGCCCGACGGCTCGGGCGCCGCCGCGACCGGCACGTACGACGCGCGCTCCAAGCACTACGTCCTGACCTGGACGAGCAAGGTCCGCGGCGGGCCGTTCAACGGCTTCAGCGGCTTGTGGCATCTCGAGGGCACGTTCAGCCCCCGCTGAGCGCGCACCGCCAACACCGATCGCGGAGGCGACGATGAACCGGACAGCCCTGAAGTACCTGATCGTCGGCCTCCTCGCCGGCGTGCTCGCCAGCAGCGCGATGAACGCGTCGGCGCTCGTGTCGGCCGGCGCCGAGCCCGCGGCGGGCGCGGCGGCGGCATGCACGCCGAAGAAGCTCACCGCGAAGCAGAAGGCCGCCGCGAAGCGCAAGGCGGCCGCGAAGCGCAGGGCGGCCGCCAAGCGCAAGGCCGCGGCCAAGCGCAAGGCGGCCGAGGAGAAGAAGGCGGCAGCCGAGAAGCAGAAGGCCGCCGCGCCGCCGGCGGCGGCGGGCATCCCGCTGACGGGGCTGTTTCGGATCAACCCCGGCACGTATGCCAACGGCAACGCCGGCGGATCGTGGATCCGCCTCGTGCTCGCCGGCGGCAGCGTCGAGCGGGGACCGTTCTTCACGAACCCGAGCTCCAAGGGCGGGACGTACACGCTGCTGAACCCCGGTGCCGAAGGTGGCCTGCGCACCGGCCGCTTCCAGGAGCCGCCGAGCCCGCCCTTCTCGCTGACGGGCGATGCGCTGGCGAACAAGATCATGGCGCCGCAGCGGTTCGCCTTCATCAGCTACAGCGCGTCGACGTCGCCGAAGGATCCGCAGACGGGCGTCGCCGTGCCCGCGCCGTCGATCGCGGTCCGCGACGGCAAGCTCTCCGGTCAGCTTCAGGCGGTGTCCGCGGAGTGGAACAACGCCTTCTTCAACCAGGGCTCGCCGAAGCCCGACGGGTCCAACCCGGGCCTCACGAGCCCGGTGACCGGCACGTACGACGCCGACACGAGGGCCTACACGCTCGACTGGACGAGCCAGATCGTCGGCGGCCCGTTCAACGACTTCTCGGGTCACTGGCACCTGGAGGGGACGTTCGAGCCGAGCTGCTGACGGCATTCAGCCTAAACTCGATCTAGTTTGTGTAGTAGCTCACCGCAACCCGTGCTCACGGTGCACGCGGTCGACGCCCGGCGCCAGCGCCGGGCACACGAATCAGGGGAGAGGGCATGAGGAATCGCGACGCGACACGCGCCCGTAGAGGCGCGCGGGCCGGGCTGCTTGCAACGGGGTTGATCGTCGCGGGCGTCATCGCCTGCGTCCCGGCGGCGTCCGGGCAGTCCGGTGGCGAGGGCCTCGGCGACCTGCCGATCGACCCGCAGTGGCTGGCGAACACGCTCGGCCACGCGACGCACCTCGGCAGCGTCCAGAACAACACGATCCCGGGCGCGATCGAGCGTCGCGACGCGGCGGTCACGGCGTGGAAGGCCGCGCAGGCGGCGTTCAAGGCCGGCACGGGCGCGCAGCCCAACCCGCTGGCAAAGCCCGAGTACAACGTCGTGTGGTCGTCCAAGCAGAACGCGGCCGACGTCGGCGCCGACGTCATCAGCAAGTTCGTCCAGGCCGCGACGATCAACCCGCAGGGCCTGCTCGACCTCCTCAGCCCGCAGTTCCTTCCCGGCCTCGACGGCTTCCAGGTCATCGATCTGCGCAAGAAGAACCTCGACGGGAGCGACAACCCCGACTACGGCGTCGTCGTGAACTTCGTCCAGCTGCCGCTGCCCTGGGGCCTGGAGAACGAGGCGCACCACATGCAGTACCAGTGGGAGGACGGCGACCCGATCCTCGCCGGCGGCCTGTACACGGGGACGACGCACGTCCTCGACCCGTCGGACATCCCGAACCTCAAGCTCCTCAACGAGATCCCGATCACGGCGACGCCGGGCGGCTCGATCGCCGACGCCTACGAGAAGGGCGCCAACGGCCGCTTCTACCTGACGCTGATGGGCGGGCCGCTGTCGGACTTCGGCGGCTCGCCGGGCGAGATCGTGACCTTCAAGCCCGACGCCGCGAAGGGCATGGTCGTCGAGTCCGAGTCGCCGGCCGGCACGCCGCTCGCCGGTGGCCTGAAGCTCGCGAAGAACCCGAACGCCATCCCGGAGGCGTGCTCGCTGCGCGAGTCGCGCCCGCTCGGCACGTGCGCCAACCCGCACGGGATCGAGTTCCGGCCCGACCTCGGCTACGGCATGACCGCCGACTACGCCGAGCCGCGCGAGATCGTGCTCGACCGGTCAAGACGGTCGACAAGTACGCCTTCCGGCCGACCGTCCGCTCGTGGGACATCACGGGCGCGAACGCCGGCAAGCCGAAGCTCATGGGCGTCGGTCACGTCCCCAACGGCCCGGTCGAGCCCGCTCAGCGCGCGCACGAGCAGTACGGGATGATGGAGGACGCGAAGACCTGGCCGGACGCCGGCCGCTACGGCGGCCTGGAGTCCAAGGGCATCTTCACCGGCTCGATGTGCGGCGGCGGGATCTTCTTCGTCCCCGACATCACGAAGGCGAGGGGCGACTTCTCCAACCAGATCGTCCAGGTCTGGAACGACGGCCTGTCGATCGTGCAGACCCCCGAGGGCAAGGACGTCGACGAGCCCGGCGGATGCGCCGGCGGCGCCTGGCACCAGGTCGCCCCGAACAACAGGATCCTGTTTCGGTCCGTCCAGGGCCGCAACCCCGGGTCCGACAACTACTTCGACAAGGGGCAGGCCAAGCTCGTCTACGACATCGACGTCTCGCCGCTGATCAAGAGCGCGCAGGACGGCGAGGTCGACTGCGACATCTCGCGCGGCATCCACCGCGACGGGCTGAACCTCACCGGGATCCAGCTGTTCAACAAGCTCGCCCAGGGCCAGCACGTCGCCGACTGCCCGTTCCTGATCTCGGCGCTGCCGGTGAAGGACATCACGAGCGGCGGCCCGCACTGGGGGGCGCTGGACAACCACACGCTCGACCAGAACGGCGTGCCGTGGCGCCTGACGTTCTCGAACTACTTCGTCTCGAGGACGGGCGTCGACGGCGACCACCGCTTCTACGACGTCGACGTCGCGCCCGACGGCAAGCTGAGCTACGACGAGAGCTTCCGCGACGAGAAGACCGGAGCGATCGGCGTGAACTTCAACCGCCGCAACTGGCCGGGCAACCCCGATGCGGGCTTCTACAAGCCGCACTCGGAGATCTGGGTCTGCCCGCCCGGCGTGTGCACTGGCGAGACGAACATCTCCACGCGCGGGTCGTCGGCGGTCGCGGCATGCCGCACGTCGCTGCGGATCACCATCGGCAAGGTCAAGGGTCGCAAGATCCTCGGCGCGACGGTGCGGTTCGACGGCAGGACGCTGAAAGCGACGAAGAGCAAGAAGACCGGCCGCTGGAGCGTCAAGCTGAACCTCGCGAACGTCAAGGCCAAGAAGCTCAAGCTGGTCACGAAGATCCGGACCGCGGGCAGGACCGTGACGCGGACGCGCACCGTGACGCGCTGCCCGACCCCGAAGAGCGCGTCGAAGAAGAAGACGTAGGCATCACGTCCTCGTGACGCGCCGTGCCGTAGTGGGCGCGGTCGCCGCGCTCGGAACCCTGCTGGGCTGCGGGCCGGCGACCGCGGGAGCTCACCCGCTGCTGATCGAGGCCACGCCGCAGCCGGGGATCGTCGCGACCGCCGCGCCGGACTCGATCGGCCTGTCGCTGACCGAGCCGATCGTGGCGCGCGGATCGCGCATCCGCGTCTTCGGCCCCGGCGGCGCCGCGATCGCGATGACGCCCGCGCGCGCCTCGGCGGGCGACCGCACGCTGTCGGTGCGGCCGCGATCGGCGCTGCGCAGCGCGGTCTACGCGGTGCGCTGGAGCGTGCTCGGCGACGACGGGCACATCGTCAGCGGCTCGTTCGACTTCGGCGTCGCCGGCGCGAAGGGCGCCACCCCGCCGGGCGTCGAGGGGCTGTCGGCCGCCGGCGGCGGGCGCGGCGCCGAGACCCCCGCGGGCGACGGCATCGTGCGGATCGTCGGGCGCTGGCTCGGGATCGTGTCGGCGTCGCTGCTGTTCGGCGGCTTCGTCGTGCTGGCGCTGCTGCGCCGCACCGGCTCGCCCGCAGGCTCGCAGGGCGCGGGCCGGCGCGGCGTCGAGGACGACGGGCCGGACGTCGCGATCATGCGGACCGTCGCGCCGCTCGCCTGGCTGCTCGTCGCGCTCGCCGCCGTCGAAGGCGTCTTCTCCGGGGCGAGCTCGGGCAGCGCGGGCGAGCTGGACTTCGGCCTGCTGACCGCGAGCGCCACCGGCGTCTCGCAGCTCGTCCGCGCGGCGCTCGTGGCGGTCGTCTCCGTCGCGCTGGCGCTGATGCCCGAACGCCGGGCAGCGCGCGAGCGCCTCTACCTCGCCGCCGGCGGGGCGGTGCTGCTGACCTACGCGCTCTCGGGCCACGCGCTCGCGTATCCGTCGTTCTGGGCGCTGCTGGACCAGGGGCTGCACGTGCTCGCCGCGGGCCTGTGGCTTGGCGGCCTGCTCGCGCTCGTGCTCGTCACGGCGCGCGGCGAGGTGCGCCTGACCGACGGCGCGCGTGCGTTCGGGCCGGTCGCCGGCGCGGCGCTCGGGATCGCGATCGTGACCGGCGTCCTCGCCGCGGTGCGCGAGGTCGACCACTCGTACTTCCTGCGCTGGTCGGACTACGGGCGCGTCGTGATCGTCAAGGCCGCCGTCGTCGCCGTCGTCGCGCTCGCGGCAGCATTCGCGTGGCAACGCTCGCGCGGTCGCGACGGGCCGGGTCCGCGGCCGCTGCTGCTGCGCGCCGAGGCCGCCGGCGTGCTCGTCGTGCTCGTGCTCGCGACGACGCTGTCGTCGCTCGCCCAGGGCCGCGGCCAGCCGCTGCCCGCGCAGCGCGGCACGCTCTTCCCCGGCCCCGCCCTGGCGACCGGGCTGCTGGCGAAGGCCAACGCGCCGCTCGGGCTGTTCCCCGCGCGGGTCGGTGAGAACGTCGTGACGGTCGGCGTCGCGCCGGGTCAGGACGCGCCGAAGGCCGTGCGCGTGCGGCTCGTGTGCGGGCGCTGCGGCGTCGCGCCGGTGCGTGCGGCCCTGCGCCGCCACGGCGCGCGGACGTGGTCGGCCGGCGTGCGCCTGCCCGCCGAGGGCACGTGGTTCGCCTACGTCACGGTCGACGCGGCGACGGCGCCTCCCGCGCAGCTCGCCGTCGGGGTGCCGCACGCTGCCGGGGCGCCGGCGCTGACGGTGCTCGCGGTCGCGGATGTGTCCGGGCCGGCGGCCGAGCGCTGCCGGGCGCACGTCATCGGCCTGGAGATGGCGATCGGCCGCCTGAACGCCGACGGCGGCCTCGACGGCGGGCGCAAGGTCGCGCCGCTCGTGCTCGACAGCGGCGGGACGGCGGCGGGCGCCGCGGCCGCCGCCCGGCGCGGCCTGGCGTCAGACCCGATCGCGTCCGCCGGCAGCTGCGGCGGCGGCGCGGTGGCGGCGGTGGAAGAGGCTTCGCGGGCCGCCGTCCCCGCGGTCGTCGGCGATCCCGGCGTCGATCCGACCGCCGCCGCGAACGTCTTCCGGCTGGCCGCGGATCCCTTCGTCCAGGGGCTCGCCTTCGGGCAGCTCGTGCGCACCCGGATCGAGGCCGGCGCCGAGCGCGGCGTGCGGACCGTGCGCGCGGCCGTCGCCGGCGACCTGCAGTCCGAGCGCCTGCTGGCCGGGCTGCGGGTCGGTCTGCGTGCGTCGTCGGCGCCACGCGCCACGCCGGTGACGCCCGCGCCGTCGCCGCGGCTCGCGCTGCTGAAGCCGGGCTCGCTCGCGCGACTCTCGCACGACGCGCTCGAGCGCCTGCTCGATCGCCGCACGACGATGGCGCTGGTCCTCGACGGACCGCAGCAGGGCGGCGCCGACGCGCGCGCGATGGCGCGCCTCGGCGTCGGCCGCGGGGCGCGGCTCGCCCCCGCGCCGCTGCTGCTGTCCGAGCGGGTGCTGTCGGAGACCTACGTCCTGAGCGCGGGCGCGCTCGGGCGGATCGGCGCGGTCCAGGGGGTCAGCGAGGTCGCGACGAACACGACGGACGCCGCGCTCTACCAGTCGGCGGTGTCGCTGCTGTTTCGCGGCGACGTCGCGTCGCTCGACGGCGTTCGCGGCTACACGACGGGCCTCGCGCTGCGCGACGCGCTGCGCTCGGGGCGCAGCGCGGCCTCGATCACCGCGCACCTGCGCCGGCCGCGCGTCTTCTCCAACGCGCTGCTCGCGCCGTGGAGCCCGCGCCTGCCGGGCGTCGGCTCGCCGAACGTCGTCGCGCTGCAGCCGCAGTTCCTCGCGCCGACGCTCGTCCCGAGCCGGTTCGGCGGCGAGGCGAAGGACAGCGTCTACTTCCCGCAGGGCAGCTGGACGGTGACGTCGGGCGTGCCGCTCGGCATCACCGGCGGGCTCGCCCAGCCGCCGCTGCTGCGCTGAGCGGCCGCGCGCGCCGGGCGGTCGCGGCGGCTACGCGGTGGCGTCGGCGGCGATCGGCGACGGGATCACCGACGCGCACGGCGTACGCCCGCGATCGGCGTGCGTGCGCGCCTGCAGGCGGCGAAACAGCAGGATCCCGCCGACGAGGCCGATCGTCGTCGGCACGCCCCACCAGATCCCCTGGCCGAGCTGCGTCGCGATCGGACCGGGACAGGCTCCCGAGACGCCCCAGCCGATGCCGAACACGAGGCTGCCGACGACGTGCCGGCGCTCGGGCTTGACGGGCTCCCACGCGACGCGCTCGCCGGTCAGCAGCGCCCGCGGCGCGCGCTTGCGCAGGATCCGCAGGCCGGCGAACGCCGTCGTGACGGCGCCGAAGAAGAAGAGGAACAGGTAGGGGTCTTCGAACAGCAGGCCTTCGCGGATGACCACCGGGCTCGACATGCCCGACCACGACAGCACGACGCCGAAGACGATGCCGATGAGCAGCCCCGCCACGTGCGTGCGGCGCATCAGATCAGCGCCGCGATGACGACGTTGACGGCGATGCCGGTCGCGAAGAACGTCATCGTCGCGACGAAGCTCGCGGGCGACAGCATCGCGTTGCCGCTGAGGCCGTTGCCCGACGTGCAGCCGCCGGCGACCTTCGTGCCGAGGCCGATCAGCACGCCGCAGACGAGCAGGATCGCGGCGATGAGGATCGTGCCGCCCGTGCCGTGGAACGTGTCGGTCATCCAGCCGTAGCCGTGGAAGTCGCGGCCGCCGGCGATCACGGCGAAGGCCGCTGAGCCGGCGATCAGCCCGAAGAGCACCCAGCCGAACGGCCCGAACGACAGACGCCGGGCGGCGACGGTGTCGACGACGTCCGACCACGCGCCCATCACGCCGAGCCGTTCGTTCATGAGCCAGCGCATCGCGACGACGCACAGGCCGAGGATCGGTCCCCCGATCCACCATGGAAGCTGGGAGTGCAGCATGACGGTCCCCTGTCGATACTCGTGATAGCCGGTCGGCTTTGAGGATAACGCCCCTGGCGGGGTGCGCGCAGGGGCGCGGCGGTCAGACGCTCGCGAGCTTCGACGCGCTGCCGTCGCCGCCGAGCACGAGCTGGGCGTAGCGCCCGCCCTCGGCCAGCAGCTCGTCGTGCGTGCCGCGCTCGGCGATGGCGCCGCCGTCGAGCACGACGATCTCGTCGGCGTCGCGGACGGTCGAGAGGCGATGGGCGATGGCGATCGTCGTGCGGCCTTCGACAAGTCGGTCGAGGGCCTTCTGCACGGCGCGCTCGGTCCCGGAGTCCAGCGCGCTGGTGGCCTCGTCGAGCACGAGCACCGGCGGGTTGCGCAGGACCGTGCGGGCGATCGCGATGCGCTGCTTCTCGCCGCCGGAGAAGCGGTAGCCGCGCTCGCCGACGACGGTGTCGTAGCCGTCGGGCAGCGACGCGATCAGGTCGTGGATCTGCGCGGCGCGGGCGGCCTGCACCAGCTCCGCGTCGGTCGCCTCGGGCCGCGCGAAGCGCAGGTTCTCGGCGATCGAGGCGTGGAAGAGGTACGTCTCCTGCGAGACGAGCCCGACGGTCTCAGCCAGGGAGGCGAACGACAGGTCTCGGACGTCGACGCCGTCGATCGTCACGCGACCGCCGGTGACGTCGTACAGGCGCGCGACGAGGTAGCCGAGCGTCGTCTTGCCCGAGCCGGTCTCGCCGACGATCGCCGTCTTCGCGCCGGGCGCGACGACGAGCTCGACGCGATCCAGCGTCTGGACGCCGTCGTCCTCGTAGCGGAAGCTGACCGAATCGAAGCGCACCTCGCCGCGGGTCCTGCCGAGCGTCACGGGATCGGGCTTCTCGGTGATCTCGACGGGCAGGTCGAGGTACTCGAAGATGCGGTCGAACAGCGCGCGCGAGGTCTGGATGTCGATGCCGACGTTCAGCAGCGAGCCGATCGGAAACAGCAGCCGCGTCTGCAGCGTCGTGAACGCGACGAGCGTGCCGATCGTGATGGTCGACGAGCCCGCGGCGATCGTCAGCCCGCCGAAGAGGTAGACGAGCGCGGGCATGATCGAGAAGCTCATCTGCACGGTCGACATCCGCCAGCGCCCGGCCATGCGCGACTGCACCTCGAGCTCGGCGAGCTCGGCGGACTCGGCCTCGAAGCGCTGCGCGAGCTCGCCAGAGCGGCCCATCGTCTTGCCGAGCAGGATCCCGCTGACCGACAGCGACTCAGCGACGAGCGCGCTCATGTCGGCCATCCGGCCCTGGCGCTTGGACGTGATGCGCTTGCGCTCGTTGCCGACGCGCCGCGTGAGCCAGACGAAGAACGGCAGCAGCGCGAGGCTGAAGAGCGCCAGCCGCCAGTCGAGCACGGCCATCGCGACGACCGTCGCGAGCACGGTCGTGACGTTCGAGACGATCGACGTCGCGGTCGACGTGACGACCGTCTGCACGCCGCCGATGTCGTTGGCGATGCGCGACTGCACCTCGCCGGTGCGCGTGCGCGTGAAGAACGCCAGCGACAGGCGCTGCAGGTGGCGGTAGACGGCGGCGCGCAGGTCGTGCATGACGCGCTGGCCGACGAGGTTCGACAGCCACGTCTGCCCGACGCCGATGATCCCGGTCGCGATCGCGACGAAGATCATCCCGCCGACGAGCCACGCCAGCAACGTCGTGTCTTCGTGGGGGAACGCGTCGTCGAGGATCTCCCTGAGCAAAAACGGCGACACCATGCCGAGCGCCGCGCTGATCGCAATGAGCACGAGCACCGTCGACAGCCGCGCCCGGTAGGGGCGAAAGAGGGCGGCGATGCGGCGCGTCTGCGGGCTCATGTCGTGACCGCAGTCTAGTTGGTTGCGCGTGCAACTACAACTGGCGCGCGATACTGCCGACGTGCCCGGCGCACCGCCGCTGTTTCAGTTCGACTCGGTCAGCGTCGGGCCCGACGGGGCGCGCCGCGTCCACGGCCTCGACGCGCGCCTGCCCGCGGACGGCCTGACCGTGATCGCCGGGCCGTCGGGCTCTGGCAAGTCGACGCTGCTGCGCCTGTGCAACCGCCTCGAGGTGCCGTCGGCCGGGACCGTGCGCCATCGCGGCACCGACGTCGCCGAGCGCGACCCGCTCGAGCTGCGCCGCGAGGTCGCGATGGTCTTCCAGCGCCCGGTGACGTTCGCCGGCACGGTGCTCGACAACCTGCGCGAGGCCGATCCCGGCTGCGACCCTGCGCGCGGCGCCGAGCTGCTCGGTCGCGCCGGCCTCGGCGAGACGTTCCTCGAGCGCGACGCCGGCGAGTTGTCGGGCGGCGAGGCGCAGCGCGCGTGCCTCGCGCGGGCGCTCGCCACCGATCCGCGCGTGATGCTCATGGACGAGCCGACGTCGTCGCTGGACGCGCAGGCCGCGGGCGTGCTCGAGCAGCTCGCGCGCCAGCTCGTCGCGGCCGGCACGCCGGTCGTGTGGGTGACGCACGCCGAGGAGCAGATGCGCCGGCTCGCCGACCACGTGCTGCTGCTGCGCGAGGGCCGCGTCGACCGCGCCGGCTCGGCGGACGAGGTGCTCTCGTAGATGGAGAACGGCGACGTCGGCTTCGCCGGGCTGGCGGCGTCGCTCGTGCTCGTCGTCGTGGCGCTGGCGTTCAGCCTGCGGCTGAAGCTGCGCCTGGAGCGCGAGCTCGTCGTGTCGGTGACGCGCGGGCTCGTGCAGCTGCTGATCGTCGGCGCGGCGCTGGCGATCGTCATCGATCCGAGGACGTCGCTCGTGTGGTCGTGGCTGTGGGTCGTCGGGATCGTCGTCTTCGCGGCCGCGACGATCAAGCGCCGCGCGCCGGCGGTGCCGCGGCTGTTCTGGATCGGCCTCGCCGCCAACGGCGCGACGGCGGCGATCGGCTTCGCCGTCGCCTTCGGTCTGCGGATCTTCCCGGTCGAGGGACGCACGCTCGTGCCGATCGCCGGGATGCTGATCGGCAACTCGATGAAGTCCGGCATCGTCGCCGCCGAGCGGATCGTCGAGGCGCTGTCCGAGCAGCGCGCCGAGGTCGAGGCACGCCTGGCGCTCGGCCAGCCGTGGACGGCGGCGTCGCGACCGGTCGTGCGCAGCGTCCTGCGCTCGGCGCTGTCGCCGCAGATCGAGAACACGAAGGCGCTCGGGATCGTCTTCCTGCCGGGCGCGATGACGGGCCTCATCCTCGCCGGCGTCGAGCCCGTCGACGCGGTGCTCGTCCAGCTCGCGCTGATGTACCTCATCCTCGGCGGCGTCGTCACAACGACGGTCGTCACCGCGCTCGGCGCCGTGCGCAGGCTCTTCACCGACGACCACCGGCTCGTCGCGCTGCCGCGCTCGCGGCGCGACACGGGCTGACGTGCTCCTTTGAGGCGCGGGGGTCCGGCGAAAGGACTTGTGGACGGCCCACTGGCTTTCGCGCCCCCGCGTGCCGAGTCTCGCGCGGAGGTCGGCGATCGTCGCGCCTTCACGCTCGAACACGTCGCCGTACGTGTAGGCGACGTGGTTCGAGCGCCGCCGGCGGGGCGACGTCCTGTTCGACCCCCGGCCCCGGACGCAACGACCGTGTTTGGCGCATCTTCCCCGCATCCAGGGGAACAGGTGCCACGCGCGCCGCTCGGCCCAGCGGCCGGCCCGCACGCGGGCTCGCACGCCGCCCCCGCCGCCGCGCCCGCCGGTCCGTCGGCCCGCCGCCGGCGCGCCTACGGCGCTCGGGGTGGCGACCAGGACGGACGCGCGCCTGCGGCGCGGCTTGCGACGCGGGTTCGCCGTGCAGCCCGATCCGCGCGCTCAGAAGACGATCGTCCGCTCGCCGTCGCGCACGATGCGGTCCTCGCAGTGCCACTGCACCGCGCGCGACAGGACCGTGCGCTCGACGTCCGCCCCGCGGCGCTCCAGCTCCTCGACGCCATCGCGGTGCGAGACGCGCACGACGTCCTGCTCGATGATCGGGCCCTCGTCGAGGTCCTGGGTTGCGTAGTGCGCCGTCGCGCCGATGAGCTTCACGCCGCGTGCGCGCGCCTTCTTGTACGGCCCCGCGCCGGCGAACGCCGGTAGGAAGGAGTGGTGGATGTTGATCACCGGCACGGCCACCGCCTCGAGGAAGTGCGCCGACAGGATCTGCATGTAGCGCGCCAGCACGACGAGGTCGAAGTTGCCCGCCAGCAGCTCGATCTGGCGGCGCTCGGCCTCGGGCTTGGTGGCGGACGTGACCGGCACGTGGACGTACGGCACGCCGAAGGCGCGCACGTCGTCGGCGAGGTCGGCATGGTTGGAGATCACGAGGCCGATGTCGAGGTCGAGCTCGTCGCGGCGCGCGCGCCACAGCAGTTCGAGCAGGCAGTGGTCATAGCGGCTGACCATCAGCGCGGCGCGCTTGGGCAGCCCGGGGTCCGTGAAGCGCCAGTCCATCGCGAACGGCCGCCCGACCTCGGCGGCGAAGCGCGCCTCGAGCTCGTCGCGCATCGCCGCCAGGCCTGCGCGATGGAAGACCGTGCGCAGGAAGAACGTCCCGCCGACGGGATCGGTGGAGTACTGGTCGGACTCGATGATGTTCGCGCCGTGGTCGTTGAGGAAGCGCGAGATCGCGGCGATGATGCCCGGGCGGTCCGCGCACGAGACGAGCAGGCGCCCCTGATCGGGCGTGAGGCTGCGTCGTGTCACGCTGTCGAATCTACCTGCCAAGATCCGGCGATGAGCACGCAGGCGGCGACCGGACGCGCGCGCCGCCTCTCGCCGGTGCTGCGCGAGGAGGAGACGGTCACCCCGCTCGAGCTGTTCTTCGACCTCGTCTTCGTGCTGGCGTTCACGCAGTGCACCGCCCTGATGGCCGCCGAGCCGACGTGGCATGGCCTGGCGAAGGGGCTGCTCGTGCTCGGCGTGCTGTGGTGGTCATGGGTCGGCTACGCGTGGCTGACGAGCGTGCTCGACCCCGAGGAGGACGCCGTCCGGCTCGTGATCTTCGTCGCGATGGCCGCGCTGCTGATCGTCGGGCTGTGCGTGCCGCAGGCCTTCGGCGACGCGGCGCTGCTGTTCGCGTGCGCCTACGCGGTCGTGCGGATCGCGCAGATCGCGCTGTTCATGCTCGCCAGCCGCGACGAGCCGAACCTGCGCACGTCGGTGCTGACGCTGGCCGCGAGCACCGCGGTCGGCGCGGGGCTGCTGCTCGGCGCGGCGTTCGTCGACGGCACGGCGCAGGGCGCGCTGTGGCTCGCGGCGATCGTGCTCGACATGGCGGGGCCGTACTTCTTCGGCACGGAGGGCTGGAAGCTCGTGCCCGAGCACTTCACCGAGCGCCACGGGCTGATCGTGATCATCGCGCTCGGCGAGTCGGTCGTCGCGGTCGGGGTCGGCGCCGAGCACGGCGTCGACGCAGGCGTGGCGGCCGCCGCGATCATCTCGACGGCGATCGCCGCGGCGCTGTGGTGGCTGTACTTCGACGTCGTCGCGATCGTCGCCGGACGGCGGCTGGCCGAGGCGCCGCCGGGCGTCGTCCAGAACGCGATGGCGCGCGACTCGTACTCCTACCTGCACCTGCCGATGGTCGCGGGCATCGTGCTCGTCGCGCTCGGCGTCAAGAAGACGCTCGGCCACGTCGACGAGCCGCTGAAGCTCGTCCCGGCGGTGGCGCTGCTCGGCGGCACGGCGATGTACCTGCTCGCGCACGTCGCCTTCCGCTACCGCCACATCCACACGCTCAACAGCCGCCGCCTGGGCCTCGCGATCCTGCTCGGCGCGTTCGTCGCGGTCGCCGTCGAGATCCCGGCATTGGCGACGCTCGCCGTGCTCGCCGCCGCGCTCGCGCTGCTGATCGTCGTCGAGACGCGCAGCTACGGCGCGTCGCGGGCGCGGCTGCGCCACGGCCTGTAGCTCAGCTGTGGAACGCCTCGTACGCGCGCGGGTCGTCGTAGAGGACCACGACTCGCCGAACTCAGCGCGTCCTCGTGACCCGGGGATGCTCGGTCATGGCGCCGCGCCATGTACTGCACGGGTCTGCGACCGGGGGAGAACCTCGCCCGCCGCCGCGCGCTGCGGGTCGCTCGCGCGCCGGGCGCGGGTGCGATTGCGACGTCTCGCACGACCGCTCGCGACGCGCGCCACGACGTTCTTCGCAGACCGCTGACCGCTGAGGCCCGCGAGCAGGTACTGTTGGTCGAGAACGGTCGGACCAACAGGGTCCGGCAAAAGCAGTGCCAGCGCCCGGTGTCGTTGCCTCATAGCATCCTCGGGGTCGCAGCACGCCATACCGAGGAGGGCCAGCATGGCCACCGGAACCGTAAAGTGGTTCAGCGACGACAAGGGGTTTGGCTTCATCAGCCCCGACGACGGACAGAAGGATCTCTTCGTCCATCACACGGGCATTCTCGGCGAG
>JAWVGK010000071.1:0-2663 GCA_033855155.1 Solirubrobacteraceae bacterium
CGACGGTCGCCTCGGCCGTGAGCTCGAGGTAGACGTCCTCCAGCGACGGCCGCGTGACGCTGAGGTCCGCGAGGCCGATCCCGCGCGCGAGCGCGGCGCTCGTGAGCTGGTGCAGCAGCGCCGTCGGGTCGTCGGTCTCGCGCGTCTCGGGCTCGCCGCCGTCGTTGCGCCAGCTCACGCGGTAGCGCGACGACGCGCCGACGCCGAGCTCGGCGGGCGCGCCGACGGCGAGGATGCGCCCGCCCTTGACGATCGCGACGCGGTCGCACAGCGCCTGCGCCTCGTCGAGGTAGTGCGTCGTCAGCAGGACGGTCTTGCCGAGGTCCGCGAGCGCGCGGATCGTCTCCCACGCGGCGCGGCGGGCGGCGGGGTCGAAGCCGGTCGTCGGCTCGTCGAGGAAGATCAGCTCGGGATCGCCGACGAGCGCGAGCGCGAAGTCCAGCCGCCGCGCTTGGCCGCCCGACAGCCGCCGCGCGCGCACGTGCTCGGACTCGCGCAGGCCGGCGAGGTCGATGACCTCCTCGACGTCGCGCGGGCGCGGGTAGAAGCCCGCCCAGTGCGTGACGAGCTCGCGCACGGTCGCGTGGCGATATGTGCCGCTGGACTGCAGCACGATGCCGACGCGCTCGCGCAGCGCGCGCGGGCGCGAGGCGGGATCGTGGCCGAGCACCGAGACGATGCCGCTCGTGCGCTCGCGGTAGCCCTCGAGCACCTCGACGGTCGTCGTCTTGCCGGCGCCGTTGGGGCCGAGCAGGCCGAAGACCTCGCCCACGGCGACGTCGAAGTCGACGCCGCGGACGGCCTCCACCGCCCCGTAGGACTTGCGCAGGTCGCGGACGAGGATCGCGGGAGCGGCGCCGGTCATCGCGCCCAATCATGTCAAGATCGTCGCGACCGCCCGTGGCCCGTTGCGCCTGCATCGACATCGGCTCGAACACGACGCGGCTGCTCGTCGCGGAGGGTGGTCAGCCACGCCCGCGCGAGCTGTTCTCCGAGCGAGCGTTCACGCGCCTGGGCGCGGCGCGCGACGCGCACGGCGAGATCGCCGCGCACAAGGTCGCCGAGGTGGCGGCGGTCGTCGCGCGGCAGGTCGGGCTCGCGCGCGAGCACGGCGTGCACGAGCCGCGGATCGTCGGGACGTCGGCGGTGCGCGACGCGGTCAACGCCGCCGCGCTGACGGCGGCCGTCGCCGGCGCCTGCGGCCTGCCGCTGGACATCCTCAGCGGCGAGGACGAGGCGCGGCTGGCGTTCGCCGGCGCGATCGGGATGCTGGCGAGGGCGCCGTCCGGGCGCCTCGGCGTCGTCGACGTCGGCGGCGGCTCGACCGAGCTCGTCGTCGGCAGCGTCGCCGACGGCGTGACCTGGTCGGTGTCGCTCGCGCTCGGCTCGTGCACCGTGACCGAGCGCGACCTGCCGTCGGACCCGCCGACGCCGGCGCAGCTCGCGCGCCTGCGCGACAAGCTCGCCCGCGCGTTCGCGGGCGTGCGAGCGCCGCAGCCGGCGACGGCCTACGCCGTCGGCGGCAGCGCGACGTCGCTGCAGCGCCTCGTCGGCGGCGTGCTGAGCCGCGACACGCTGTCGCGCGGCCTGCAGGCGCTCGTCGCGCGGCCGTCGGCGCAGGTCGCGCTCGCGCTCGGCCTGCATCCCGAGCGCGCGCGGCTGCTGCCGGGGGGGCTGCTGCTGCTCGACGCCGCATCGCGGGCGCTGAACGCGCCGCTGCAGCTCGCCGGCGGCGGCCTGCGCGAGGGCGTCGTCATGGAGCAGCTCGCTGCCCTCGCATGTGAACGAGGTTCACAGGCGGGTGACCGCGGGGATGCGCCCGCGTAGTCTCATGGGTCTCGCGCGATGACCACGTCCGACGCCGACATCCACACGCAGGAGTCCATCCGCGCGGTCGCTCCCGCGCCCGAGCTCGAGCAGCCCGAGGATCTCGACCTGCACGACAAGTCGCTGTACTTCGGTCGCGAGCTGTCGTGGCTGGACTTCAACGACCGCGTCCTGCAGCTCGCCGAGAGCACGTCGCAGCCGTTGCTCGAGCGCGTGAAGCTCGCCGCGATCTGGAGCTCGAACCTCGATGAGTTCTTCCAGATCCGCGTCGCCGGCGTGCACGAGCAGATCGACTCGGGCCTCACCGATCCCGGGCCCGACGGCCTGACGCCGTCGCAGACGATCGACGCGATCCGCGAGCGCGTGCTCGACCAGCAGCAGCGCCTCGAGGACCTCGTCCTCGGCGAGCTGTTTCCGCGCCTCGCCGACTACGACATCCGCGTCGTCGGCATGAGCGACGTCTCCGACGCCGACCGCGAGGCGCTCGCCGAGCGCTTCCAGCGCCAGATCTTCCCGGCGCTGACGCCGCTGGCCGTCGGACCGGGCCGGCCGTTTCCGTACATCTCGAGCCTGTCGCTGTCGCTGGCGGTGCTCGTCCGCGACCCGGTCACCGATGCGCGCACGTTCGCGCGCGTGAAGGTGCCGACCGAGATGCTGCCGCGCTTCGTCGAGCTCGACGAGCACCCGCACACGTTCGTCGCGCTCGAGGAGGTCATCGCCGCGAACCTCGAAGCGCTGTTTCCGGGCATGCGGATCCTCGGCCACGCGCTCTTTCGCGTCACGCGCGACGCCGACCTCGAGGTCTCCGACGAGGCCGACGACCTGCTGCAGGCCGT
>JAWVGK010000072.1:0-6679 GCA_033855155.1 Solirubrobacteraceae bacterium
CGCAAGATCCAGTCGCGCCAGCCGTACGCGGTCGACGTCGACGCGCTGATCGAGGCGGCGGCGCGCAGCGGGACGATGCTCGAGATCAACTCGGCGCCCGATCGCCGCGACCTCGACGACGTCCACGCGCGCGCGGCGGCGCAGGCCGGCGTGATGGTGCTGATCGACTCCGACGCGCATGGCGCCTCGCGCCTGGAGCACGTGCGCTGGGGCGTCGCGACCGCGCGGCGCGCGTGGCTGGAGCCCGAGCACGTCGCCAACACCAGGCCGTGGCCGCAGTTCGCGGCGCTGCGCAAGCGGGCGCGCGCCGCGCGCTGACCGCGCCGCGGGCCCTGGCGCCGCGCGGCGCGTGCGAGGTAGGGTGCCCGCGGTTCGTCCTTCACATCAGTCCGCAAGGAGACAAGACGATGCATGACTGCCTTCGCCGGCCGTTCGTCGCTGGCGCGCTGGTCGCCGCTGCCCTCACGATCGGCCCGTCGGTCGCGACCGCGGCGGCCGCCGCCGAGGGGACCGTCGACGTTCACGCCGGATACACGCTCACCGTGCGCAGCGAACCGCGATCGGGCGCCGCGAAGGTCGGCGAGCTCGCCGACGGGGCGAAGGTCCGGATCGTCTGTCAGATCGCCGGCGAGCAGTCGACCGGCACGTTCGGCACGTCACGGCTGTGGGACCGGCTCCAGCAGGGCGGCTACGTCAGCGACACGTACGTGTTCACCGGCTCGGACGGCCGCATCGCGCCGGACTGCGCGCCGGCGCCCGCGACGCCGGCGCCTCCCGCGGGCCCGGTTCCGGCGCCTCCCGCGACTCCGACGGCTCCCGCCGCTCCCGCCGTGCAGCCAGCGCGCCTGCCCGCGGACGTGACGCTGACCGACGACTACCCCTTCAAGAACAAGAGTCCGAGGGACAGCGAGAAGTGGGGCTTCTTCCATCGCGAGTGCACGAGCTTCGTCGCGTTTCGCCTCAACAAGTTCAAGGGCTTGAAGTTCAGCAACGGCATGCGCGACGGACATTTCGGAAACGCCCAGAACTGGGACAACAACGCCCGCAAGATCGGCTTCCCCGTCGACGAGCGTGCGACGGTCGGATCCGTCATGGTGCGCGACAGGGGCAAGTTCGGCCACGTCGCGATCGTGGCGAAGGTGAGCGCCAAGAGGTTCCTCGTCGAGGAGTACAACCACAACGGCGGCCATGCCTACGACAAGCGCTGGATCAAGTTCAGCGCGACGGGCGAATGGAGCCACTTCATCCACTTCCGGACCTGAGCTGACGGCGCTGACGGCGCGGGACGGTCCGCGCGGCCTTCGGCTCGACGTGCGTCAGGCGAGCAGCCGCGCGAGCAGCTCGTCGCGCACGACGGCGTCGACGGCCGCGCGGCGAAACGGGCCGATCGCCGCGGCGGCGCGCTCGGCGTACCCGGCGACGGGGATGTCGAGCGCGACCCGCAGCGCGGCGCCGAGCCCGCCGCCGTCTTCGCGCACGACGACCCGCGGATCGAGCTCGCGGGCGATCGGCAGCGCGGCGTATGGCCCAGGCGCGGCGTTCGTCACGAGCACGCAGCCGTCGGCGAGCGCCTCGAGCTGCGCGAGGCCGTAGTCCTCGCGCCGCGGCGCGCACACGAACACGCGCGCGCGGCGCAGCAGCGCGCGGTACTCGGACGGGGCCATGCGCCCGGCGACGCGGACGCCGAGAGCGTCGATCGGCGTGTCGTCGCCGGCCACGACGAGCTCCTCGCCGGGCCGGCGAGCCATCGCCCATGCCGCCAGCACGCGATCGAGGCCCTTCTTGTGCGGGTTTGCGGCGTACGTGATCGCGTCGACGTCGCGCCTTCCGCCGGGCGGCCCCGACGGCTCGACCGCGATCGGGACGACGACCGCCGGGGCGTGCGGGGTCGGCGTCTCGTCGAGCGCGGCGTGGTCCTGCGGCACGAGCAGCGTCGCCGCGGCGAGGCGGCGTCGCTCGAGCGGGCGCTGCCAGACGCCGTGGCGCCCGCGGCGGTTGGCGGCGGCCGGCGCGTCGTAGCGGATCGCGCCGGGGCGCGGCCACAGCAGCGCGCTCGTGACCGTCGAGTAGACGACGGCGCGGGGCGCGTGCGCGGCGATCCCCTCGACCGCCGCAGCGCGCGCCGCGCGTGCCCACGCGAGGTCGGTCAGCGCCAGCGTGCGCACCTCGCGCGGCGGGCGCGCGCCGACCATCTCGGCGACCGCGCCGGCGCGCCGCAGCGCGCCGAGCAGCTCGGCCTCGGCGGCGCGCAGGCCCGCGGTCGAGCCGAGCGAGACGATCAGGACGTCGGCCGCGGGCATCCGACTGGCATCCTCCCGCATCTCCCGCCGCTGCTGCATGGCTGGGCCACATCCGCTCGCCGGCGCGGCGATCGCCGTCGCATGCCCGGCACGCTCATCGATGTCGCGGCGGTGCTCGTGGGCACGGCCGTCTGCGTGGCCGTCGGCCGGCGGCCTGCAGCAGCGCGTGCTCGCCGGCCGTCAGGCCGCGCCGCAGGCGCCGCAGTGGCTCGTGCCGACGCGCCGCGGGCGCGCGCAGGTCGCGCAGTCGGCGATGACGTCGCGGCCGCATCCCTCGCAGTGGCGGTTGTCGGCGACGGGGTAGCCGCAGAACGGGCACTCGCGGCGGCGCACGCGGCGGCCGGGAATCCGCCGCGCGAGGTAGCGCTGCAGGACGGCGAACGCGCCGAGCGTCATCAGCACGCCGACGCCCGACAGCACCGGCACGCCGAGGTCGGTGACCTCGATGTAGTCGGTGAGGTAGTCGACCGCCATGACGAGCGCCATCAGCGCGACGGCCGCGACGGCGGCCAGCGCGGCGGGCAGGTAGCGCGAACGGCGGCGGCGCAGGCGCCCGAGCAGCACGTAGCTCGCCGCGAGCAGGACGAGGACGAGCACGAGCCGGCGCGCGAGGCTGACGCGCTCGTCGTGTCTGCGCCGGGCATCCAGGCGCGCCTGCTCGCGCTCCGATGAGGCCTGCAGATGGCGCTCGGCCGCGCGCGCGGCGGGCGCGGATGCGAGCTGCGCGCGCTTGGCCGCGCGCCGTCGCGCCTCCGCGGCGCCGGCCGCCGCCTGCGCGGCCTCGTAGCGGCGCTCCAGTGGCGCGTCGCGACGACCCGCGTCGAGGGCGGTGCGGTAGGCCTCGCGGCGGTCGACGAGCAGGCGGCGTGCGGATGCCTCGCGCGCCTTGGCAGTCCGCAGGGCGCCGAGCGCACGTTCGTGGCGCTTCAGCGCCGAGGAGTCGACCGCGCTCGCGCTGGACGCGGGCGGGGTCGCGTAGCCGGGGTCGCGATCGACGTCGACATGGAAGTAGACCCACAGCAGCCCGATCAACAGGAAGACCGTCAGGACCGCCGCGAGCAGCTTCTCGCTTCTCGTCGTCTCGATCCCCTCCGCGTCCACGCGCGTGCTCATGAGGGCACCGTGCGCGGGCGCAGCTCGACGAGCAGCTCGCAGTCCAGCGCGTTGGCGATCCGCAGCAGCGTGTCCAGGCGCGCCGGCCGCGCCCCGCGCTCGATCCGCGCGATCGCCGACTGCGTCGTCGCGCAGAGCTGCGCCAGCTCGTGCTGGGACAGCTCGCGCTCGCGGCGGCGCGTCGCGACCTGCTCGGCGATCGCGAGCCAGCGTCGGCCCGCGTCGTCGTCGGCCTGCTGTCTCGTGCGATCGCGGCGGCGCGCGGAGGTCATAGCAAGAATGCTATGACGTCGCGGTCGGCATAGCAAGTCTGCGATGTGCACCAAGCCGAGGTACCGGATCGGGCGCGCCGAGCACGCCTTTCTCGGATCTCGAGCTCGCACGCCGCGAGCCCCCGAGGGCGCCCGGCGCGCCCGCCGGTCAGCGAGCGGCGCCGTTGACCGACACGAGGTCGCGCCGAAAGCCCGGCGCGCGGGTGAGCTTGATCGGCTTCAGCGGCGGCGTCGGCTCGACGTAGAAGGCGACCCCGTCGCGCTCCTCGATCGCCGACACCGCGGCCTCCTGGCGGCGCCACGCGAGCGCCGCGATGATCGCGAAGCCCGTCGCGATCCCGGGCACCTGCGGCGCGATCAGGCCGAGGCCGAGCGCCAGCAGGGTCGACAGCAGCAGCGGCCACATGCGGTTGAGCAGCAGCGCGCCCGGCCGCTGCTCGGGCAGCGACGCGGTCGACTTCGCGGCCGCCAGCAGCCGCGCGATCGGCGAGTTGGTCTGCGCGGCGCGCCCCATCCACGCCCCGACGAGCGCGGCGATCAACCACCAGCCGGCGATCAGCAGCACGAGCACGTCGCCGCTCTCCGTCGAGCCGGCGGCGAGGACGGTCACCGCGGCGAGCGCCGTCGCCGAGCCCGCACACAGCAGCACAGCCGAGCGGAGGAAGTCGACGAAGCGCATAGCCGGACGGTCAGCGGCCCACTACAGCAGCGCCGTGAGCAGCGCACGCACGCCGGGCGGCCCGTCGACGAGCACGTCGGACGCCCGCTCGAGCTCCTGCGGCGTCTCGTCGGAGCGCACGCCGACGCACACCGCGGCGCCGAGCTCACCCTCGGCGACGAGCTCGTGCAGTCCCTCGAACGCGTCGAGGTCGGTCTTGTCGTCGCCGACGTACAGCGCTGCCGCGAGGTCGTGGCCGGCGAGCAGCCGGCGCACGCCGCGGCCCTTGTTCATCGCGACCGGCGGGCGGATCTCGAGCACCTTGCGGCCCCAGTGGATGAACAGCCCGGCCGCCTCGGCCCGCTCGGCGACCGCCCGCACGGCGTCCTGCGCGGCGTCCTCGTCGGGCGCCCCGCGCCAGTGGTAGGCGGCGATCGCCTGCTTGTCCTCCGCGCGCACGCGCAGGCGCTGCAGCTCGGGCGTGTATGCCTCGCGCGCGAAGTCCTTGACGGCCCGCTCGTACTTCGCGAACTCCGGGTCGATCTCGACGCCCGCGCCGCCCGGCGCCAGCAGCTCCGAGCCGTGGTTGCCGACGTACGCGATCGATCCGAGCGCGACGATCCGCCGCGCGATCGTGGCCTGGCGGCCGCTGATGCAGCCGACGATCGCGTAGCGCTTGGCGACGGCGATCAGCTGCGCGCGCGTCGGCTCGGGGACGTGCGCGTCGTCGGCATGGCGCACGATCGGCGCGAGCGTGCCATCGATGTCGAGCAGGATCGCCGCACGCGCCGGATCGGCGCGCAGCGGGGCGAGCGCATCGACGAGCGCGGAGGTGGCGGGCATGACTTCTAGTATGCCGCCATGCGGTCGCGCCGATTGCTCACGCTCGCGGCGATCGGGACCGTCGCCGGCCTGTTCAGCGGGCTCTTCGGCGTCGGCGGGGGCGTCGTGATCGTGCCGCTGCTCGTGCTGTGGCTCGGCTTCGGCGAGCGCGAGGCGACCGGCACGTCGCTCGCCGCGATCGCGATCATCGCGGCGGTCGCGACCCTGGCCCACGGCGCCTACGGCAACGTCCACCTGCGCGAGGGCCTGCTCGTCGGGCTGCCGGCGGTCGCGGGCGTGCTCCTGGGAACCGAGCTGCAGCGTCGCATCTCGACGCGCGCGGTCTCGCTGCTGTTCGCGGCGATGCTCGTCGTCGTCGCCGGCGATCTGCTGCTGCGGTGATCGAGGCGCTGCTGATCGGCTTCGCGGCGGGCGTCCTCGCCGGCCTGCTCGGCGTCGGCGGCGGCGCGCTGTTCGTGCCGGCGCTGACCGTCTTCCTCGGCCTCGGCCAGGTCGACGCCGAGGCGACGTCGCTGCTGGCGATCATCCCCGTCGCCCTCGTCGGCGCCTGGCGCCAGCGCGCGCGCGGCAACGTCGACGTGCGCACGAGCGTCGAGCTCGGCATGCTCGCCGCCGCGGGCGCGCTCGCGGGCGTGGCGCTCGCCAACGCGCTGCCCCGGCGCGTGCTCGAGGTCGGCTTCGCGCTGCTGATCCTGTCGATCGCCGCGCAGCTCGTGCGGCGCGTGTGGCGCGAGCGCGCTACCTGAGGCCGTGCTCGAGCGCCTCCTTGACGGATGCGTCGAGGGCGTTGAGGCGCTGCAGCGCGAGCGCCTCGGCGGAGCCGAAGCGCCGGCCCGGCGCGGACTCCGGACCGTGGTGGCACAGGACGCAGTGCGCGAGCGCGACGAAGCGAGCGTTGTCGAGCTGCGCGACCTGCGCTGCGCGGTCGCGCAGCAGCGCGAGGCCGAGCTCGACGTGGCCGAGCAGCCGCCCGGCGTCCGTGACCCCGATCTCCGCGCCGTACGTGAACTCGCGCGTCTTGCCGAGGTCGTGGACGAGCGCCGCCGCCAGCAGCAGGTCGGAGTCCAGGCGCGGGTGCAGCTGGCAGGCCTCGAGGGCGAGCGTGCCGACGGCGACCGTGTGCTCCAGCAGCCCTCCGAGGTAGGCGTGGTGGCCGTTGCGCGTGCACGGCGCGCGCCGCCAGGCCTCCCGCAGCGCCGCGTCGCCGAGCAGCGCGTCGAGCAGCGCGCGCAGGCCGGCGTCGTGGACCTCGCGCGCGAGGTGCTCGAGGAAGCCGTCGAGCTCGTCGAGGTCGCGGTAGGCGACCGGCAGGAAGGTCGCCGGATCGGCCTCGTCGTCGTCCGCCCTCGCGATCGTGCGCAGCTCGACCTGCAGCTCGTCGCGGAAGCGCTCGACGCGCCCGGCGACGCGCACGAGGTCGCCGCGGTCGAAGCGCCCCGCGAGGACGTCGGCGTCGCGGAAGGCGCGCGCCTGCACCGCGCCGCTGCGGTCGC
>JAWVGK010000073.1:0-10101 GCA_033855155.1 Solirubrobacteraceae bacterium
GAAGGGCGTCGAGATCAGCCAGCCGGTGACCGATCAGGGCTACGGCGTGGAGTTCGCGATCAGGCTGCCCGACGGCCAGCAGCTGCACATCTACGAGCCGCGTCATCCGACCGCGCTCGAACTGTAGACCCGCTCAGCCCTGAGCGCACGTAGCGGGACGTCGCGTCGCCGAAGCACAGGGGGTTGTCGAACGGGTCGCGCGCGTAGAACGAGCGCTCCGCCCAGGCGCGCCGGCGGCGGCGCGGGTTCGAGCTCCGCAGCGGAAGTAGTGAGCCGCATCTCGCTCGCGGCGTGGCGCCGGTGTTCGCGGGTGACGGACCTGGCGCGCGCGCTCCAGGCGAGCGGCATTCGAGCCCGCCAGCGTCCGCGAAGCCGCAGCGGGTGGCGCGACCGCCGGGATCGTCTCGCCCTCCGGCCACCTGCTGTACCCCCGCGCAGCCGCACAGCCGCCCGTCGACTGAGTCGGTCCGCTAGACATATGGGCATGAGCTTCGAAATCGGCGATGCCGTTCCCCCCTTCACGCTGGTCGACACCGAGGGTGTCGAGCACGCGGTGCCGGCCGACGACGCCCCCGCGGCGACGGTCGTGATCCTCATGTGCAACCACTGTCCCTTCGTCCAGGCCTGGAACCCGCGCGTGGCGAAGGTCGCGCAGGAGTACGCCCCGCGCGGCGTGCGCTTCCTGTCGATCAACTCCAACGACGCGAGCCGCTTCCCGGCCGACTCGCACGAGCGCATGGTCCAGTTCGCGCGCGACCAGTCGTGGCCGATGCCCTACCTGCACGACGAGAGCCAGGCCGTCGCGCGCGCGCTCGACGCCCAGGTCACGCCGCACGTCTTCGTCCTCGACGCCGACCACCGGCTCGTCTGGACGGGCGCCCCGGACGGCGATCCCGCCGACGAGAGCGAGGAGGAGAACGCGGGCTGGCTGCGCGAGGCGCTGGAGTCGGTCACGGCGGGCTGCAAGCCCGCGATCGAGCAGCGCCCCCTGCGCGGCTGCTCGGTGAAGTGGCTGCCGTAGGCGCGACCACCCACACGAGCACCCGTAAAGCCACGCATATGGCCCGGCGGCGAGTCCTCGCCGCGTCGATCTGTCCCGGCGGGCGAAGGTCAGCCGCCGCCCGCGCGGCTAGCGTTCGCTGCGTGCGCCTCTCCCCTGCCGACAAGGACAAGCTGCTGCTGTCGATGGCGGGCCTGATCGCACGCGAGCGCCGCGCGCGCGGCGTCAAGCTCAACCACCCTGAGACAGTCGCGCTGCTGTCCTGCTGGGTGATCGAGGGCGCGCGCGACGGGCGCTCGGTGCGCGACCTCATGGAGGACGGGCGCCACGTCCTCACGCGCGCCGACGTCATGGAGGGCATCGCCGAGATGGTCGCCGAGGTCCAGGTCGAGGCGTCGTTCCCCGACGGGCGCAAGCTCGTCACGCTGCACGAGCCGATCTCGTGATCCCCGGCGAGCTGCGAGCCGCGCCGGGCACGATCGAGCTCAACGCCGGCCGCGAGACGATCGAGCTCGAGGTGCTCAACGCCGGCGACCGCCCGATCCAGGTCGGCTCGCACTTCCACGTCGCCGACGCCAACGCCGCGCTGCGACTCGACCGTGCCGCGGCAACGGGCTTCAGGTTCGACATCCCCGCCGGCACGTCGCTGCGCTTCGAACCGGGCGCGTCGCGCACGGTGACGCTCGTGCGGCTCGCCGGCCTGCAGACCGTCCCGGGGCTGCAGGTGCGCGAATGACGCACATCGACCGCGACCGCTACGCCGCGCTCTACGGCCCGACCGTCGGCGACCGCCTGAGGCTCGCGGACACCGACCTCTGGCTCGAGGTCGAGGAGGACCGCTGCGTCGGGGGCGACGAGGCTGTCTTCGGCGGCGGCAAGACGATCCGCGAGTCGATGCTGCAGGGCAGCCGAACCGCCGCCCAGGGCGCGCCGGACGTCGTCGTCACGAACGTCGTCGTGCTCGACCACTGGGGCGTCGTGCGGTGCGACGTCGGCATCCGCGAGGGGCGCATCGTCGCGCTCGGCAAGGCCGGCAACCCCGACGTCGCCGACGGCGTGCACGCGGACCTCGAGATCGGCCCGTCGACGGACGTCATCGCCGGCGAGGGGCGCATCCTGACAGCCGGCGGGATCGACTGCCACGTGCACTTCATCTGCCCGCAGATCGTCGACCAGGCGGTCGCCGCCGGCATGACGACGCTCATCGGCGGCGGCACCGGCCCGACCGAGGGCACCCGCGCGACGACCTGCACGCCGAGCCCGCGCGCGCTGCACGACATGCTGCTCGCGCTCGACACGTCGCCGGTCAACGTGCTGCTGCTCGGCAAGGGCAACACGATCGCGACCGACGCCCTCGTCGAGCAGCTGCGCGCCGGCGCCGGCGGGATGAAGCTGCACGAGGACTGGGGCTCGACGCCGGCCGCGATCGACGCCTGCCTGCGCGTCGCCGACGAGACCGGGGTGCAGGTCGCGATCCACACCGACACGCTCAACGAGGCCGGCTACCTGCAGTCGACCCTGCGGGCGATTGACGGGCGCACGATCCACGCCTACCACACCGAGGGCGCCGGCGGCGGCCACGCGCCGGACATCATCGAGCTCGCCGGCCAGCCCAACGTGCTGCCGTCCTCGACGAACCCGACGCGCCCGCACACGGTCAACACGATCGACGAGCACCTCGACATGATGATCGTCTGCCATCACCTCAACCCGCGCATCCCGGAGGACCTCGCGTTCGCCGAATCGCGCATCCGGGCAAGCACGATCGCCGCCGAGGACGTCCTGCACGACCTCGGCGCGATCTCGATGATCGGCTCCGACGCGCAGGCGATGGGGCGCGTCGGCGAGACGATCGTGCGCACGTGGCAGACCGCGCACGCGATGAAGCGGCGCCTCGGCGCGAGCGCCGGCCCCGCCGACAACGAGCGCCTGCGCCGCTACGTCGCGAAGTACACGATCTGCCCGGCGGTCGCGCACGGGATCGACGCCCACGTCGGCTCGGTCGAGGTCGGCAAGCTCGCCGACCTCGTGCTCTGGGACGCGGCGTTCTTCGCGATCCGTCCGCGCCTGGTGATCAAGGGCGGCGCGGTCGCGTGGGCGCCGATCGGCGATCCGAACGCCTCGATCCCGACCCCCCAGCCGGTGCTCGGGGCGCCGATGTTCGCCGGCTCCGGGCGACTCGCGGCGCGCAGCTCGATGACGTTCGTGTCGGCGCCCGCGGCGCGCTCGGGCGAGCTGGACGCGATCGGCCTGGAGTCGGAGGTCGTCGCCGTCGCCGACACGCGCAGCCTGCGCAAGTCCGACATGCCCGAGAACACCGCGTGCCCGCAGATCCGCGTCGAGCCCGACGACTTCAAGGTCTGGATCGATGGCATGCAGATCGAGCCGCGCCCAGTCGACGTGCTGCCGCTGGCGCAGCGCTACGAGCTGTTCTGATGAGCGCCGCCGGCGCCGTCGCAAGCCTGCTGCTCGCCGACTCGCGCTTTCCGGCGGGCACGTACGCGCACTCGCTCGGCCTCGAGCAGGCCGTCGCCGAGGGGCTCGACGTCGACGGCGTCGCGCCGTTCATGAGCGCCCGGCTGCGGCTCGTCGCGCAGCCCGACGCGGCGCTGAGCGTCGCCGCCCGCCGCGCGGCCGCCACCGGCGCGGATGGCGAGCCGGGCCTCGCCGACCTCGACGTCGAGCACGCCGCGCGCTGCCCGAGCCCGATCCTGCGCGACGTCGCGCGGCGCCTGGGCTCGCAGCTGCTGCGCAGCGCGGCGGCGGCGTGGCCGTGCGGCACGATCGACCGCTACCGCGCGGACTCCGCGACGACGCCGCGGCCGGTCGCGCTCGGCGTCGTCGGCGCCGTCGCCGGGCTCAGCGACCTCGAGCTCGCGATGGTCGCGCTCTACGACGACGCGGCGACGGTCGCGTGCGCGGCGCTGAAGCTGCTCGGCCTGGACCCCGCGCAGACGGCGCGCTGGCTGGCCGAGCTCGCGCCGCGGATCGGCGCGATGGCCAGCGAGGTCGCCGACGACGTGCGGCCGGTCGCCCAGCAGCCGCCGCCCGCGGCGATCGCGATCGAGCTGGCGGCGGCCCGCCACGCCCAGCGCCGGGAGCGCTTCTTTGTCTCCTGAGCGCGCGCTGCGGATCGGCGTGGGCGGCCCGGTCGGGTCGGGCAAGAGCAGCCTGATCGCGGCGCTCTGTCGCGAGCTGTCGGCGGAGCTGCGCCTCGGCGTCGTGACGAACGACATCTACACAACCGAGGACGCCGAGTTCCTGCGCGCCGCCGGCGTGCTCGCGAGCGAGCGGATCGTCGCGGTGCAAACCGGCTGCTGCCCGCACACCGCGATCCGCGACGACATCACGGTCAACCTCGAGGCCGTCGAGGAGCTCGAGCGCGACCAGGGCCCGCTCGGGCTCGTGCTCGTCGAGAGCGGCGGCGACAACCTCACGGCGGTCTTCAGCCCGGCGCTCGCGGACGTGCAGATCTTCGTCATCGACGTCGCCGGCGGCGACGACGTCCCGCGCAAGGGCGGCCCGGGGATCGCGCGGGCGGACCTGCTCGTCGTCAACAAGACCGACCTCGCGCCGTACGTCGGCTCGGACGTGCGGCGGATGCTCGCCGACGCGCGAGCGCGCCGCGGCGAGCTGCCGGTGCACGCGCTGTCGCTCGTCTCGCCGCCGCACGCGCGACCGGTGGCCGACTGGATCCGCGAGCAGGTCGCGCGCTACGTCGCCGGCGGCGGGCACGTGCGCTCCAGCGCGAGCGGCGCCCCGGACCCGCACCACGCCCATCCCCACGCGCACTCGCACGGCTAGCCGGCCGGCGGCGGTCGCCGTGCTGGCGATCGAGCTGGCCGCCGGCGGCGGTCACGCCGTCGCCGAGCTGCGCCGCGGCGCGCGCCTCGCGCCGCGGATCCTCCAGCGCGGCGCCGGCGCCGTGCGGGCGGCGTTCGTGCCGACGCAGGCCGGTCCGCTCGCCGGCGACCACGACGGCGCGCGCATCGTCGTCGGCCCAGGCGCGACGCTCGTCGTCGAGCCGGTCGCCGCGACGCTCGCGCTGCCCGGCGCGGCGCGCACGGTGCTGGCGCTCGATGTCACGGTGCGTGCGGGCGGGCGGCTCGTGCTCGACGAGGGTCCGCTGATCGTCGCCGCCGGCGCGGACGTCGAGCGCCGCTGCGTGATCGAGCTCGAGGCCGGCGCGGTCGCGGCGCTGCGCGAGACCCTCGTGCTCGGACGCGACGGCGAGCCCCCGGGCTCGCTCGACAGCACGACGCGCGTGACGCTCGCCGGCGCGGCGCTGCTACACGACGGCCTGCGCTTCGCGGCGACAGGGGCGGCGCACGTGGCGCTCGCCCCGGGTCATCGCGTCGTCGCCGGCGCGGGGCTGTTCGGCATGCGCCCGCCGGTCGCCGTCGCCGGAGCGCTGCGGCTCGAGGGCGCCGGCGCGCTGCTGCGCGCGACCGGCGCGTCGACGGCGGCGACCGACGCGGCGCTCGCCGCCTGCTGGCAGGCGTGGGCGCGGGCCGCGCTCGTCTGCGGCGCTTGAGCGAGCTCCGCTCCGCGCAGCTGCGCGCGATCCAGCGGCGAGGAGAACATCGGCGACACGATCGCGGCGCGGGCGATGCAGCGCGGGCAGTTCGTGAACGTCATGTAGCTGGCGCGGCAGCGCACGGCGAGCCGGCAGCGCGGGCAGTGCAGGTAGGTCATCGGCGCGAGCGCTTGCAGGCGGTGTGCACCGCGCTGCCGTGGACGCGCGTCACGTCGTCGCCGCAGCGGATCGAGCGCCCGCACAGCGGGCAACGCCGCCCGGTGGCGGCTCCTACGCGTTCGCGCTCGCGGGAGGACGAGCTGTGTCGGGCAGGTCGAGAATCCATGGGTCTCCTGTCAGGGGGTTGATGCCGGGGTCCTCTGCTGTGCCTGCGCCCGTTCGGACGCACGGCGCTTGACAGGAGCCTGCTACGCACGGCGCGCGCCGCTGGTTGGGCGCGCATCGCTGCGCCGGTCGTTCCCGGCACAGCCGCAGTTCATGCATGGTGAACAGCTCGACAGCGCCCGCGAACGCGCACGCGACAAGTGCAGGCCAGGACGGGTGTCGACCGCCGTGGGCCCGGGTACAGGTCAGTCTCACCAGGCCAGGGCGGCGCCTCGTTCGCTCTCGCCACGCCCGTCTCGTCGGGGACCATGGCCGTCGACACGGTGGCTGCGGAGACCTCGCGAAGTCCGCAAGTCTCCTGCACAGGAAGGTCGACGCATGCCCACGCTCACCGCTCCCCCGGCGCGCGGCGCCTCCACAGCCACGCCCACGGTCTCCAACAGCGCTCGGGCGCGGGCCGACGCCGTGCTCGTGGCACGCCGCGCCGCCGGAGATCCGCGTGCCCGCGAGGCGCTGATCGAGCGCTTCCTGCCGCTCGCGCGGTCGATCGCGCGACGCTACGAGAACTCCGGCGAGCCGCTCGAGGACCTCGTGCAGGTCGCGTCGCTGGCGCTCGTCAAGGCGGTCGATCGCTACGACCCGGGCCGCGGCCATGCGTTCTCAAGCTTCGCCGTGCCGACGATCGCCGGCGAGCTCAAGCGTCACTTCCGCGACCGCACCTGGACGGTGCGCCCGCCGCGCGACCTGCAGGAGCTCGCGATGAAGGTCGACCGTGCCACGAGCGAGCTGTGGCAGCGCCACGACCGCGCGCCGACCGTCGCCGAGCTCGCCGCGGTGCTCGAGCGCGACCCCGAGCAGATCCTCGAGGCGTTGCACGCCCGCACCGCCCGCGGCCGGCTGTCGCTCGACGCGCATCGTGACGGCGACGAGGATCAGCCCGCGCTCGGTGACGTGCTCGGCACGGTCGACGACGGCTTCGACCAGGCCGAGTCGCGGGCGCTGCTCGACGCGTTGCTGGCGACGGTGTCGCAGCGCGATCGTGAGGTCATCCGGCTGCGCTTCGAGGAGGACCCCACGCAGGCGGAGATCGGCGAGCGGCTGGGCGTCAGCCAGATGCAGATCTCGCGGATCGTGCGCCAGACGCTGGTCCAGCTGCGCCACGTCGCCGACCGGCAGCAGCGCATCATCGAGCAGCGCCCGTAGCCACGCTCGCCGCCGGATCCCGGGCGGTCGAACCTCCTCCACGACGGGTCGAATGCGTCACGGGCGGGAACAACCGCGTCACGACCAACCGACCGAGCGAAGGGAGGTGCTGCAAATGCTCACGATCATCCTGATCGTCTTGCTCGTCCTGCTCCTCTTCGGCGGCTTCGGGTACAGAAGCCGGCGCGGGCTGTAGGCGCGTGGATTCCGGTGCGGCCGTGGCGCCGCCCGCTCCCTGGCACAGCAGCGTGCACGCGCTCTTGTGGTGTCACCCGGCGACGCCGTCCGCGGGCGGCGAGCTGCCACAGCCGCTCGCCGCCCGCCGCGCGATCCCGATCACGATCGGTGGCCTGATCTCCTACGTCGATGGGCCGGTCGGTCCGTACCGCGAGATCTTCGGCGCCCCGCTCGTGCTGCGTCCCGTCCCGCCGGTCAGCCGCGTGGCATTCATGGCGGTCGACTCGGCGGCGAGCGTGGCGGGCGGCCGCGGCAACTGGGCCCTGCCGAAGGTGCTCGCCTCCTTCGAGGGCGAGCCCGGCCGGCCGGGGCGCGTGACCGCCCGCGGCGACGGCTGGGAGGTCCGCGTGACCGCGACGGCTCGCGCCCGCCGCATCCCGGCAGTCGCGACCTTCCGCTGCGCCCAGCCGTGGCCCGACGGGATCGTGCGCGAGTTCTCCGTGCGCATGCGCGGCGCGGCACAGCTCGCGCGCGTGGAGGTCGAGCACCGCGCGCCGTCGCCGCTGAGCGGCTGGCTGACGGATGGGCGACACGTCGGGGTCGTCATCTCCGGCACGCAGAACGTGTCGGTGGCGCGAGCGCGGGCCTGACGGACGTTGGTCAACCGGGCCGGGCAGCGGGCGGTGGCGTCGACCCGGGCGGATGCGGATCGCGCAGGATCGTGACGTCGTCGTCGCGCGTCGAATGCCTGAGGCGCCCGCTGCGGGCGGCCAGGAGCACGACGACGTCGCCGCGCGGCAGGCAGTAGCGACAGACGGGACCGTTGGCGGTGATCTTCGGGCTGTCGTAGGCAGCGCCACAGCGGGGGCAGTAGGCGTTGGGCATCGGCGACCTCCTTCGTCGTCGCCCGAGACCTGCGGCCCTCACCCCGGGGTGGATGCGGCGTGTCCTCGGGAACCGGCAGCGTGCCTCCCGAGCCGCGCGGCCGGCGCGCTCGCAAAGCCCAAGAGCGCCGTACCCGCTGCTCGTGCGTCGCGGCTCATGAGTTTTTCCTGGCGCAGCGGGCGCGTTGATCGCGCCGATCCACATGATGGTCTGCGTCACTCGAACCAGCCGGCGTCCCGGCGGGGCTCGCGCGAGTTTCGGCGAGCAGCCGGCGGACGCGTCAGCCCCAGCCGCCCTCGGCGCGGCGCGGCGCCATGTCCACGCCCGACTGGGGGCACTCCTCGCAGCGCATCTCCAGCCAGCGCACGGTCTTGACGACCTCGTCGGGCGACAGCCGCTCGCCCCGCAGCGCCACGTCGAGGTAGCGATCGCAGACCGTCACCGACGGCCGGCCCAGCCGCTGCGACAGCGGCCCGGACTCGCGCTCGACGACGAGCTCCGCGTCGAGCGCCGCGAGCTCCTCGCGACGCTGCTCGAACGGCTCGGGATCGTCGTCGCAGACGACGACCGCGCACTTGCGTCCGCGCAGCGGTCGCAGCGCCGGGATGTCGCGTAGGTGCTCGATGGTTGCCATGGTCGCGGGTCTTCCCGCCGGAGCGAGACGCATCACGCGGTGTACGAAACGGTCTACCGCAAAACATCCTCGCCTTAGCCGGATCTCGAGGTGCGCGCTGTACCGATCCGGTGGTGACGGACACGAACGTTGCCTGTCGGAGTTCCTCGCGGCGAGGCCTGACCGCCGCGGACGCTGCGCCTAGCTCTTGTGCTCGGGCTCGAAGCCGGCCATCGGCTCGCGGTCCGGGCGCGGCACCGCGCCGTCGTCGGGCGGCTGCACGTCGACGCCCGCCGGCACGTCCGTGTTGGCCTTGTTGGACGTCAGCGACTGCACGAACTCCGACACCTTGGTCAGGATCGACAAGGCCCACCTCCTCGTTGTCGCGCCGCGCGCCGCCGCGGCGCCCGGCATCTGCGGTGATGCCGAGTTACCCGCCCGCACTGGCCGTGATTCCCCTGAGGGCGGGAGCTTGCGGCACCCCGGAACGGATTCGCACGATGAGAAGCGCCTGGACGTCGGGTGCGAGACGGAGGTCGCGGCATGCTCGGGCTGCTCGGCAGGTCCGGGCGGCGCGATGTCTGACGGCGTGCTTGGCCCCGGTCCCCTCTGCGTCGCGCGCCCACTCGATACGCAGGGCTCGGGTGGGTCTGACGGGTAGGACGTTCGATGAGCGTCGACCGTCGCGCAGCGTCGGGGTTTGCGTCGATCGCTGACGCGTACGAGCGCGGTCGGCCGAGCTACCCGTGTGGGGCGATCGAGCGGATCATCAGCGGCCTGCGACTGAGCGCCGCCAGCAGCGTGATCGATCTCGCCGCCGGGACCGGACAGCTCTCGCGCCTGCTCCACACCCGCGTGAGACGCACCCTCGCCGTCGAGCCGGTAGCGGCGATGCGCGCGAAGATCGCTGCGGCGCTCCCCGACGTGGCCGTGATTGAGGGCACGGCGGAGGCGATCCCGCTGGGCCAGCACGAGGTCGACGCGGTCGTCGTCGGCGAAGCGTTTCACTGGTTTCGAACGGCGGCAGCGACCGCCGAGATCGCCCGAGTCCGACCGCCCGCGGCGGCATCGCGCTGCTGTGGAACACACCGACGTGGCGGGCCACGAGCCTCCCGTGGCTCATCGACTTCCGCGCACTGGTCGCGCACCACAAGCGCGCCGCCGGCGACTACCCCGCCGATCACGCAACGTGGCGGGACGATTTCCAACGGACCCGGTTCTTCTCGGATCTCGAACACATCCAGTTCGCGCACACGCAGACGCTCGACGCGGCCGCCTTCGTGGACCAGGTCGCCTCATGGAGTTGGATCGCGAACCTGCACGATGACGTGATGAGATGAACTGCTTGAATGATCGGGCGTC
>JAWVGK010000074.1:0-3702 GCA_033855155.1 Solirubrobacteraceae bacterium
TCCCGAACGTTGTGCCTGAAACGCCGGGATGCCGGCGCCGTCAGGCAAGGACGCAGGATCGAAGGTGTGGCTCTGCCACATCGAGATCCGAGGACGCCGCCTGGCGGTGATCGGCGCCCGGCGTTTCGGGTGCAACGTTTGTGGACGGCCCACTCGATTGCTCGCCTGATGCTGCGCGACACGATGTCGACGAAGGCCTTCACCGCGCGCACGCTCGTCGCATCCGGGATGTTCGCGCCGGCGCGCCCGGATCGCGCCGCGCGGGCGCTGGTCGCGCTGCGCCGCTGGGGCGCCTCGCGCAGCTCGTCGTCGGGCTCGCGCTGTCGTCGACGCTCGTCCTGCGCCGGCGCTTCGACGCGGCGGCGACGCTGCACGCGATCGACGAGCACGGCGCGACGACGCTCGTCGTCGTGCCGGCGATGCTGCAGCGGATCCTCGAGCTCGAGGAAACCGCGATCGGCCGCCATGACCTCGGCGCGCTGCGCGTCATCGCCGTCAGCGGCTCGCCGCTGCCGGGCGCGCTCGCGACGCGCGCGATGGACGTCTTCGGCGACGTCCTCTACAACCTCCACGGCTCGACGGAGGTCGCGTGGGCGACGGTTGCCACGCCGCAGGACCTGCGCGCCGCGCCGGCGACCGCCGGCCGACCGCCGCGCGGGACCGTCGTGCGCCTGTACGACGACGACGATCGCGAGGTGCGCCAGCCCGGCCGCCCGGGGCGCATCTTCGTCGCCAGCGAGATCGTCTTCGACGGCTACACGGGCGGCGGCGCCAAGCCCGTCCTCGACGGCCTGACGTCGTCGGGCGACGTGGGCCATCTCGACGCGCGAGGCCGCCTGTTCGTCGACGGCCGCGAGGACGAGATGATCGTCTCCGGCGGCGAGAACGTCTTCCCGAGCGAGGTCGAGGACGTCGTCGCGCGGCTGGCGGGGGTGCGGGACGTCGCGGTCGTCGGCGTCGACGACGAGCGCTTCGGCCAGCGGTTGCGGGCGTTCGTCGTCCTCGCCGGCGACGCGCAGCTCGCCGCGAGCGACGTCCGCCAGCACGTGCGCGCGAACCTCGCGAGCTTCAAGGTCCCGCGCGACGTCGTGTTCGTGCCGGAGCTGCCGCGGACGGCGACCGGGAAGGTGCTCAAGCGCCAGCTGGCCGCGTCGTCGACCCTCTAGCCTTCCGGACACCATGCGTGAACGCACCGACAGCCTCGACCTCGCACGCCTGCGCCTGACCTCCGGCGAGGGCCGCCGCCTAGAGCTCGAGGTCGCGCTCGACGCGCTGCAGTTCGGCGGCGAGACCTACGAGGTCCAGCCGGTCGTCGTGCCCGCGATGCTCGACATCTCGTGCATGACGCGCGGCGGCTACGCGCTGCGCCTGCGCTTCGAGGCCTCGCTGCGGGGGCCGTGCATGCGCTGCCTCGAGCCGGCCGAACCGGCGGTCGCCGTCGAGTCGCGCGAGGTCGACCAGCCCGGCGGCGGCGACGAGCTGTCGAGCCCGTACGTCGCCGGCGACGTGCTCGAGGTCCACGACTGGGCGCGCGACGCGCTCGTGCTCGCGCTGCCCGCGCAGCTGCTGTGCAAGGAGGACTGCGCGGGGCTGTGCCCGATCTGCGGGACCGACCTGAACGCCGCGGGGGCCGACCACGCGCACGAGCGCGAACCGGACCCGCGCTGGGCGAAGCTGTCGGAGCTGAAGCTCGAGTAACGCGGTCGGCTGGCGACCGCCGCCGCTCGTCTGCGCGATGCGCCGGAAAAGATGTGATCTCACGCGGAAAGCAGGAGTGTTGGAGCACGGTGGACAATGGTCGATCCGCCGCGGGAGAGGGAAGCTCCGGCGGCACCCGGGCACGGATGCCACCGCACAGGGGGTCACACCATGCAGCGTTCCTTCTGGCTGTCTGCCGCGTTCGTGGCAGTGCTGCTGACGCTCGCGCCCGCGTCCGCGAGCGCCGACGTCTACTCCGTCTTCTCCTGCCGCGACCCGCTCGGACCGGTCAATCCAGCGGTCGGATGGGCCGGGACGAAGTCCGGCAGCGGGCAGGTGACCAACACCTGCGCGGCCGGCGGCGCGCTGACGGCGACGCTCGGCCTGCCGCACCCCGAGGGCGACGCGAGCGCCACGTGGACGTTCCCCGCACCCCCCGGCACGCGCATCGTGCGCTTCCACGCGCGCCGCTCGACGGCCGGCCTGGCGAAGAGCAACCAGGCGAGCGACCTCGCCTACATCCTCGAGACCGACACCGCGACGCTCGAGAAGTGCGCGCCGGCGACGGACTCCAGCTGCATCGCCGACCTCACGGAGACGGTCCAGAAGGAGGGGCTCAACGGCTCGGTGGTGCGCTTCCGCGCGATCTGCACGAACGCCGGCGGCTTCTGCTCCGGGCCGCTGCGCGTCGACACGACCCAGGTCAACATCGGGCTGCAGGACTCGAGCGTGCCGACGGTCTCCAACGTCAAGCTGCTCGACGACGGCGACACCTCCGGCAAGCTCGCCGTCGGCTTCGATGCCAACGACGTCGGGGGCGGGCTGTACCGCACGATCCTGAAGGTCGACGGCAAGCCCGTGCGGGCGGGCGCGACCGGCGGGCCGCCGTGCGCCGACGCGCTCCCGTCCGACGCCGATCCGTACCAGTTCGACGTGCCGGTCCCGTGCCCGCTGGCGCTCGCCCGCGCGACGGCGGGCGTCGATGTGCGCACGCTGAAGCCCGGGGCGCACGGCGTCGAGATCGTGATCCAGGACGCGGCCGGCAACGAGGCGACGGTCCTGGGCTCGACCGAGTTCCCGCGCCGCAACGGCACGAACGCGTCGGTCAACGCGAAGCTCCAGATGTGGTTCGCGCGCGGCAAGCGCCGGCTCGGCAAGAGCCTCACGAGCCGGCTCGGCACACGCGTCGTGACGCGCGGCATCCTGCGCAACGAGAACGGCAAGGGCATCCAGGGCGCGCGGATCGACGTCTACCACATCCGCAACGGCAAGCGGCGCCTGCTGAAGACCGGCCTGAAGACGCGCGCCGGCGGCAAGCTCACGCTGATCCTGCCGAACGACGTCGACACGCGGCACATCGAGTTCGCCTACCGCGCCGTGCGGCCGGGCGCGATCACCAGCCGCCAGACGCTGCGGCTGAACGTCCGCACGCGCGGCGGGAAGCTCTACCACCGCCGCTGACCGTCGCGCCCCGCGTCTCGAGCGCGCCGCCGCAGGTCGGCGGCGTGGCTCGAGCGCGGGGTGGCCGCGCGCGGTGCATGGCGGATGTGCCCCGCATAGAGGGGAGCAGGTGCCACGCACCGCGCGCCGGGCGCCCTTCTAGGCCAGATCCTGGCCGCCGGCGCGGCTACCCTGGACCGAGGCCATGCCCGAGTTCCACCTCGACGACATCTTCACGCCCGCGGCCGACCAGCCGAAGGCGATCACCGAGATCTCGCGGTCCGTCCGCGCGGGCGACCGCTTCACGACGCTGCTCGGCGCCACCGGGACGGGCAAGACGATGACGATGGCGGGCGTCATCCAGGAGCTGCAGCGCCCGGCGCTTGTGCTCGCGCACAACAAGACGCTCGCAGCGCAGCTGTGCAACGAGTTCCGCACGTTCTTCCCCGACAACGCGGTCGAGTACTTCGTCTCCTACTACGACTACTACCAGCCCGAGGCGTACGTCCCCAGCCGCGACCTCTACATCGAGAAGGACTCGGCGATCAACGAGGAGGTCGACCG
>JAWVGK010000075.1:0-25694 GCA_033855155.1 Solirubrobacteraceae bacterium
TCGGCTCGGGCGGCGTGTCGGCGAGGTCCAGCGGCATGTACAGGGGCAGCCGCTGCAGGTGGGCGCGCCCGCCCTCCTCGTCGCCGGTGCGCTTGTAGACGTCGAGGAAGTGGTCGTCGAAGTAGAACACCCACACGTACCAGTCGGTCACGAGGTCGAGCTCGTGCGCGATCGTGTCGGGATGCGTGTACGAGCACAGCAGCGCGTAGTCCATCGCGTCGAGCTTCGCCTCGTCCCAGATCTCCGGCGTGTCGTCCTGCTCCGGCGTGTCGAGGATCCCAACGTGCCGAGCCCACGCCCTCGTATGCGCTCGCGCGCCGTCGAGGTGCGGGTTCAGCCGCGCAGGCCAACCGATGTAGAACTCCGGCAGCACGAACGGCTCGCGGCTCAACGGCATATCCCCTCTTGCTGACGTTTGGTCGCCGGCCGCGCGGCCGTGCCGATCGCGGGACGTCCCTTCGCCCAACCTTAGGGGCTGGCCCAGGGCTGTCAAGCGGCGGATGCGAGCCACGACGTCCCGGGTCGCTGGTTGCCGTGACGTGACACCGAAAACGTCGACACGCGGGTGACCGGAAGTGCTATAAGGCTCTTCACCGGGGGAACCGCTCAGGCCGGGCTCGCCTTGACGCATCGAGCTCTGGCGGACAGCCGCCGAAGACGTGGCATAGGGGCCTCCTGACTGCGCGACCGTGAATCAGCCGGGTTATCCCGCGCGGTAACGCTGCGCGCATGTGCCTTGACCACGTTACGAGGAGGCAGGACCGATGATCGAAGACGTTGACATCCAGACCCCACAGCTGAGCCTCGGCACCGCCGCCGCCCGCAACCTGGCGACGACGACGAAGTCCGAGCCTCAGATGCAGGGCATCACCTCGCGCTGGCTGCTGCGCGTGCTGCCATGGGTCGAGACGGTCGGCGGGGTGTATCGCGTCAACCGCCGCCTGAGCTACACGGTCGGCGACGGTCGGGTGGAGTTCACGAACACCGGCGCGTCGATCCAGGTCATCCCGGCCGAGCTCACCGAGATCCCGTTCCTGCGCGGCTACGACGACGCCGACGTGCTCGCCGAGCTCGCCTCGAAGTTCGTCCAGAAGGACTTCCAGCCCGGCGACGTGATCGTCGAGAAGGGCGCGCCCGCCGACTCGATCGTCCTGATCGCCCGCGGCAAGATCGAGAAGATCGGCGAGGGCAAGTACGGCGACGAGGCCGTGGTCGACGTGTGGGCCGACGGCGACCACTTCAGCTACGAGGTGCTGCTGGAGGTCGACGACTGGTGGGAGTTCACCGCCAGGGCCGTCACCACCGGGACCGTGCTGACGCTCACGCAGGACGAGTTCGAGCGGATCGTCGACCGCAGCGACACGCTCGCCGCGCACCTGGAGGCGTTCAAGGCGCTGCCGGCGATGCCCCAGGACAAGTCCGGCCAGGCGGAGATCACGCTCGCGGCGGGCCATCAAGGCGAGCCGGTGCTGCCGGGCACGTTCGTCGACTACGAGCAGTCGCCGCGCGAGTACGAGCTCAGCGTCGCGCAGACGGTGCTGCGCGTCCACACCCGCGTCGCGGACCTCTACAACGTCCCGATGAACCAGACCGAGCAGCAGCTGAAGCTGACGGTCGAGGCGCTCAAGGAGCGCAAGGAGCACGAGCTCGTCAACAACCCCGACTTCGGGCTGCTGGCCAACTGCGACCTCAAGCAGCGCATCCGCACGCGCAGCGGTCCGCCGACGCCCGACGACTTCGACGAGCTGATCACGCGCCGGCGCGGGTCGCAGTACCTGCTGGCGCATCCGCGCACGATCGCGGCGTTCGGGCGCGAGTGCACGAAGGCCGGCATCTACCCGCCGAGCGTGCTGCTGCACGACTCCAACGTGCCCTCGTGGCGCGGCGTGCCGCTGCTGCCGTGCAGCAAGATCCCGATCAGCAAGAACCTCACGAGCTCGGTCATCGTCCTGCGTACCGGCGAGGACAACCAGGGCGTCATCGGCCTGACGCAGACCGGCCTTGCGGACGAGATCGAGCCCGGCATCTCGGTGCGCTTCATGGGCATCAACGAGAAGGCCGTGATCAACTACCTCGTCACGACGTACTACTCCGTCGCGCCGCTCGTCCCCGACGCGCTCGGCGTCCTCGAGGACTGCGAAGTCGGCTCGATCTGACGCGAGCAGGGCGCGTGCGAACCACGGCCGCGGCACGGGCGCCGGACGAGATCCTGTCCTGGGGCCGCGATCTGCTCGAGCCCGCCCTGCGCGAGGCGGTCGGCACGCTGCCGGCCGCCGTCCGTCGGGTCTCGGCGTTTCACTTCGGTTGGTGTGACGAGCATGGCAACCCGACCGGCGCGTCGGGCGGCAAGGCGCTGCGCCCGACGCTCGCGCTGCTGGCGGCCGAGGCCGCGGGGGGCGAGCTCGAGCCGGCGCTGCCCGCAGCCGTCGCACTCGAGCTCGTGCACAACTTCTCGCTGCTGCACGACGACGTGATGGACGCCGACGTGCTGCGCCGCCATCGCCCGACGGCGTGGGCGGTGTTCGGCGCGGGTCCCGCGATCCTCGCCGGCGACGCGCTGCTGACGCTCGCCTTCGACACCCTGGCCGCGGCGGGCGGCGAGCGCGGCCGTGAGGCGGTGTGCATCCTCAGCGCAGCGGTGCAGGCGCTCGTCGAGGGCCAGATCGCCGATCTCGCGTTCGAGTCACGAGACGACGTCGCGCTGCAGGAGTGCATCGACATGGCGCGCGGCAAGACAGCCGCGCTGCTGGGCTGCGCCTGCGCTCTCGGCGAGCTCGTGACGACCGGCGAGCCCGACCGCGTTGAGCGGATGCGCTGCTTCGGAGAACGGATCGGGCTGGCGTTTCAGCTCGTCGACGACATCCTCGGCATCTGGGGCGATCCGGCGCGGACGGGCAAGGCAATCCACTCCGACATCTCGTCGCGCAAGAAGTCGCTGCCCGTGGTCGCGGCATTGACGTCCGGCACGCCAGCGGGACGCGAGCTCGCCGCGCTGTACGGCGGCACGGAGAAGCTCTCCGCCGACGACGTCGCGACCGCGGCGGCGCTCGTCGTGTCGGCGGGCGGGCGCGCCTGGACGGAGGCCGAGGCCGCCGGACAGCTCGCCGCGGCGCTGGACGACCTGCACGCCGCAGCGCTGCCCAACCGCGCGGCGGCCGAGCTCGAGACGCTCGCGCTGCTGGTGACGACGCGTGACCACTGAGCCGCCTCGCACCGCCGATCCGATGGACGTCGAGCACGAGGAGCTGATCGTGCTCGTCGACGAGCAGGGACGACCGACCGGCAGCGCCGAGAAGTGGTCCTCGCATCACGCCCAGACGCCGCTGCATCTCGCATTCTCCTGCTACGTGTTCGATTCCAGCGGCGCGTTCCTGACGACGCGGCGCGCGCTGACCAAGAAGGTCTGGCCCGGCGTGTGGACCAACACGGCCTGCGGTCATCCGGCTCCCGGCGAGAGCTTCGAGAACGCGATCGGGCGGCGGCTTCACTACGAGCTCGGGATGTCGGCGTGCGACATCGAGGTCGTGCTGCCGAACCACCTGTACCGCGCGCCGCCGTTCGCCGGGATCGTCGAGTACGAGTTCTGCCCGGTCTTCGTCGCGCGGCTGCGCACCGCGCCGCAGCCCAACCCGATCGAGGTCGGCGCGTGCGCCTGGATCGACTGGGACGAGTTCGTGCGCCGGGCGAAGGACGACGACGACGACGTCTACTCCTGGTGGTGCAAGAACCAGCTCCGCGAGTTGGAGGGCCATCCGCTGATCGAGCGCTACGCGCGACCCGCGCTCGAGCCGACGGATCCGTGAGCACCGCCAAGCCGTCGCCGCGAGCGCGGCTGGCTTGCGGCCTGAGCCCTCAGACGCGGTCGGCGACGATCAGCAGGTAGTGGAAGCTGCCCTCGCGGTAGGCCGTGAGGAACGGGTCCTCGACGCCGGTCGCCGGCGAGGACTGCGTCCGCAGCTCCCAGTAGGGAATCGTCAGGGGGGTGAGGTCGGTGACGGCGATCGGGACGAGGTCGTTGGCCGCGAGCGCCTTGAAGTACTCGCTTCTGGGGTGGATGTTGCACCTGTAGTGCTCGTCGATGTGGCGTACCGACGGGGAGCGCCCGGTCAGGTCGTTGGAGCAGCCGGTGATGCAGACGTAGCGCCCGCCGACCTGCAGCAGACGGGCGAACTCGGCGTACAGCTCGAACAGGTCGACGTACATCGTCGTCTCGTTGGTCCAGACGGCGCGACGCGAGCCGGTCTCGAAGCCGGTGTCGAGCATGTTGCGAAAGTGGAACCGCACCTTGTCGCTGACGCCGCGCTCGACGGCCTGGTCGTTGGCGAATCCGACCTGATACTCGGAGATCGTGACGCCGTCGACCTCGCAGCCGAAGCGCTGATGGGCCATGAAGCTCGTCGCGCCGCGGCCGGAGCCGGCATCCAGCAGGCGGTCGCCGGGCGTCATCTCGCCGAGTTGATCGAGCAGCAGGTCGGCCTGCGCCGTCTCCAGCCGGTGCAGCTCGTTGAGGATCCGGGCGTCGCGGCTCTCCTGAGGGCCCTCCAGCACGGACGCGTCGACGTCACCGATCCCGTAGTGGTGGTGGTAGAGCCCGTCGATGTCTCCGAGCAGCACGTTGACGCTGTCGTCGTTGGGGTTGTCGTTCCAGTACGCCGCAACCGACTTCTGGTAGTCGCTGCGCAGGACCTTGGTCTCAGGGTTTGTCGTGCTCATGCTCGTGGGCTCTCCTGTGCGTCGGGCTTGAGGGCAACGGGGTGCGGCTACGGCGCGGTCTGTGCGTGGTAGCGGCCGGTGGTGGCATGCCATTCGCGGCTGCCACCGAGCCAGGCCCATGTGTCGAGGAAGAATCTCCGCAGCTGCAGCGAGCCGATCAGGCTCAACGCGGCCGCCTCGGCGACGAACATGTGCATCAACTCGTTGTGGATCTCGACCGTTCGATCGATCGCTTCCTCCCACGAGCACCCGTCCTCGATGACGATCACTCGAGGCAGGTTGAAGTCGGTGTCGGACTCCAGGCCCGCCGAGTAGAGGTCGTTGAGCAGCACGTTCGCGGCGCCGGCCGTGGTGAACGCCCGGCGCACGCGCGGGTCGTAGAACTCGTCGGCCGGAAGCTCGTAGCCCGCGAGCGGGTCGATGAGGATCATCGGTGGCAGGTAGCTGTTGAGGTGTCGCTGCACCAGGTACTCCCAGACCGGTGGGGTGCGACCGTTGCGGTGCCAGTCCGCCTCCTGGCTCCAGGCGACGAACAGCATCCCCATCTGGTGCTGGAAGCGGCCCATCTGCGCCGAGGAGGCATATTCGGCAAGGTGCTCCATGGCGCTGCGAAACGCGGTCGCGATCGGCTCCTCGCGCATGAACTCGTCGAGCTGCGGCGCGTAGCGCAGCGGCAGGTGCGCCGGATCCACGATCGCGTAGAGCTTCGCCAACCGCGACCCGACGACGCGCGGGTCGGCTCCGAGGTCCACCTCGTCGACGTAGTAGTCGTCCGCGGCCCACTCCGCCACGACGCACTTCGTCGCCGCCAGCAGGCGGTCGGCGTCGTTGCACCCGGGGTGGGCGAGCATGATCAGGCGTCCGAAGTTGCACGCCCGCAGGCGGTCGAGGTCGCCCGGGTAGATCCCGACCTCCTCAGCCCAGGCCACGAGGCCCTCGTTGACCTCCTCGCCAAGGGCCGGATCGTCGCGCACCGCCCCCGGACAGAAGAGCTGCGGCCGCGGTGTCTCGCCCTCGCCGTCGACCTCCGCAGACGTGCCCGGGACGCTGGTCTGGCTCGGCAGCGCGGGAACGGCAACGGCGTCGGCGACGTCCGTCCGCGGCCTGAACGCGCGGACCGCCGCGGTGCCCAGGCCGCTGGGGCCGGCGAGCAGGCGCGCGAGGGCCGCGTCCGGCGCGAGCGCGCCGTCCCCGTGCGCGGGCAGGGTGATCAGCGGGGCGGGCAGCTCGTCCGCGTCGGGCCGGTGCGGGTTGGTCAGCAGCTCGGCGACCACGCCGCCCAGGGTGGGCCCGGCCAAGGGCGCGGATACCCGTGACAGCAGCGACATCGGCTCCCCTTTGCTCTCAGACGTGCGACAGGTCAGATCCGGCGGCCGGCTCGATCAGATCAGCCGCCGGTGGACTCACGGCTTGCTGCCATCGCGCCGCCCCTCGCGCACGCTCAGGCCCCCGTGGAAGCGCAACTCTAGGACGTGTGTGACGGATGTCAAGGCGCCCCGGGACACATTCGTGCTCGCACGAGCACCCGCACCCGAGCTCACGGACGCCACGCCGCGGTGCACCCACGGCCGCTCAGCACACCTGTTTGGTGCATGAGATCTCCCACCGGGGAGCCGTGCCCTGGTATAAGCCTCCTAGGGGACGCTGGCCGTGTCGGGAGCAACTGCGTCAGCCGAAGCGCGAGACGTGTTCAGGAATCCGGTGTTTGCCGATTCGCGCGCAGATGTTCGACCACCCAATGCGGAGGGCATGCCAGATGGCCGTTGACGTCGATCCCGGGGATGCGAGAACCGGCGGCGCGCAGCCGAGCCTTGGCACCGCGGCGGGGCGCAACCTCGGCCTCGTCACCACCCACTACTCGGCAGCGGCGCTCGTGCCCGACGCGCTCGGGGTGCTCGAAGACCGTCAGGTCAGAGCCTGAGCAAACGGGTCGCGGCGAGGACGCCGCCACGACCGCGCCGGCTCCGCATCGCAGACGCTGGTCGCTCGCGGTGTCCTCCTACCTTCTCAACCACCTCTCCACCGCGGCCTTCGTGCTCGTCGTCGTCGGCGTGCCGACCGCCTTGGCGATCGTCGTCGTGTTCTGCCTCGACAAGGCGTTGCCGAACCTCCGTGACCTCGAGGTCGACGACACGGTCCGCGAGGTCGTCGGCCTGGTGTTCGGCCTGCTGCTCGCGCTCGTGATCGCGAGCATCGTCTCCAAGCACGACGACGCCGACAGCGCGACCGCCGCGGAGTCGACGGCGACCGCACAGCTGTCGCGGGCATCGCGCGCGTTTCCGGTCGACGAGCAGATCCGCCTGGAGAAGGCAATCGGCCAGTACGTGCACACGACGGTCAACGACGAGTGGCCGGCGATGCGGACCGGCAAGTCGAGCGTCCGGGCGACCGCGGCGCTCGAGACGATCTACGGCACGCTGCAGAGCTTCGAGCCGCGCGGCGAACCGGCCATCTCGGTCTACCGCCAGGCGCTCGTGCAGCTCGACCAGATCTCCGCGAGCCGGCGCGACAGGCTCGCGCTCAGCGCGCAGCTGCTGCCCAACCTGCTGCGCTGGCTGCTGATCTTCGGCGCGCTGTCGTTCGTCGTGCTGTCCTATCCGGCCGGCGTCGACAGCCGCGCCAAGAAGATGGCGATCACCGGGTCGATCACGGCCTTCATCTGCTTCGCGTACATGCTGACGATCGTCTTCGACCACCCGTTCTCGGGTCCGCTGGCGATCGACAACTCGTCCTTCAAGGGGGGCGATCTGGCCATCTACTGGGCGAGTCCGACGCCGACGCAGGTCAGCCGCGACGACGTCACGTCGATCGTGCCGCGCGATCTGGAGGGTCTGTGGACCTCGGAGGCGTTCGGCCCCGTCGTGTTTCGGCGGGTCCACGGCGAGATCCTCGGAGCGCTGCGGCTCGCGCATGGGACCGTCGCGGCTCGGGTCTCCGACGGCGTCCTGCGTGGCACGTGGTGCGAAGAGCCGACGCGCCGGCTGCCCTACGATCGCGGCGAGGTCGAGTGGCGCAGAACCCGCTCGGGCGGCAGCGACAAGCTCGTCGGACGCTGGCGCTTTGGCACGACCGGCGCCTTCCGCGGCGGCTGGGACCTCTCCAAGATCGGTGGCCCGGAGCTCGAGCCACCGGACGTCACCCCGCTGTTCGCCGAGGGATCGAACTTCTGCCGGCGAGCGAGCGGGCCGCGATGGGCCGGGCCGCGGAAGTCGAGCGTCGTGCCGGGGCACCGCTGAGCGGCGTGGCAGCGCGTGAACGACGATCGCCCGTCAGACGAGGACGAAGTCCAGCGCGAGAGCGCGTTCGCGGCAGCGCAGAAGCGCCTCGGTCCTGGTCTCCGCGACTTCGTAGAAGATCGCCAGGCGGTAGCTGCGAGGGTCGTTCTGGCCCTGCTCGGAGAGCCGCTGACCCGGCCGCACGAGGATCTCGAGCCCGTGCTGGGACTCCGGCACGCGCTCGACGAATGCATCGCGGAAGGCTCGTAGGCAGTAGCTGATCGCGACGCCGTCGGGCGTCCGCGAGCTCCAGCAGGGGTCCTCGCCACAGGCCAGCTCGAACATGACCTCGTACGTCGACCGTCCGTGGAGCGCCTTGATCAGCGGCGCGTACTGCGCCGCGATTCGCGGGTTGACCTCGATGACCTTGACCGCTCCGCGCTCGGGCACGAAGAACTCAAGGTTCAGCAGCCCGTCGTCGAAGCCCACCTCGGCGACGACGCGGGCGGCGACGTCGATCATCTCTGCCTGGCGCTCGGCCGGCAGTCGCGTCGGATACTCGAAACGCTCGAAGCTGTCGGTGTGGCGGTACTTGGCCGAGTCGGTGATCCCGATCGTCGTCAGGCGCCCACCCACGACGTACCCCTCGAGCGTCGCCTCGTCGCCGCTCATCAGATCCTCCATCAGATAGGCGCACGCGTCGACGGTCGGCAGCCCCATCAAGCTTGCGATCGGGGCGAATCGTCGCGCGTAGTCGACATGGTCGCGGGCGTCGACCTCGCACAGGGCATCGATGCGACGAGCCCCGACCGACAGCGTGCCGAAGACCGGCTTGAGGAAGAACGGCGGCTTGAACGCGGCCGTGGGATCGAAGATCGCGTAGCCCGGAACGGCCTCCGGCGCCGCGGCGCGCTGACGGGCCCGCGAGACGGGCTTGAACTGACAGGTGAAGACGGCCTCGGGCGTCGGACCGCGCAGTCCGCGACGCTGCGCGACGATCGCCGCGAGCAGCGCCGCGCTGTCGTGCGTCGCCACGACCGCGTCGGCGGGGAAGCGCTCGAGCTCGCCGAGGTAGCGCACGGCGTCGAACGGTTGGGTCGGATCCATGTCGAGGTCGGCATAGTGAACGTTGTAGCGGTCGCCGCAGCACGCGTCTTCGATCGACCACAGGTCACGCATCTGAGGCCGGATGACGAGCACGTCCTTCATCGTGCGTACCTGCTGCCCTCTCCCCGTGCCCAAAGACGCGAGCGTAGCCTCCGCCGCCAGGTCGATGTCGGCATGATGTAGCGCGATACCGGCTGCGTTCGTTCGAGACGGCGCTCGAGCGCGCCGCGAGCCGGCCGCGGATGTATCGGTGGTGGTATAGCCACTCAGCCGGGGCACGGCCGGCCTTTGGGGCTCGCTCACCTCATCGGCGCGGCCCCCGTCGTCTCGTCTGCGACCCCTACCGCTGCGAGTTGCCGCTCGCGGCGACGAGCGCCCGCTCGCTCAGAACAGCAGGCCCAGCACCTGCAGGGTGCCGGCGACGATGATCACGACGCCGGCCACGCGCTTGCCCCATCCGATCGCCGCCGCGTCGCCCTCGCGCCCGAAGATGCCGAGCGTCGCGAGCACGAAGTACGGCACCGAGAACAGCACGAAGCAGTTGGCGAGGAACGTGCTCGAGTTCTTGTCCATCGTGCTCAGCAGCAGCGCTCCGACGGCCGCGTAGACGAACACGAGCACGACGGGGCCGACCCAGCCCTTCGGCAGCGCCCGGAACAGCTTGCGCGAGTTCGGGAAGCGCTCCGTAGGAAACAGCCACAGCAGCTGCGGCAGCAGGAACATCGCGGTCGCGACGTACAGCTGCCAGCTCCAGTCGACGACGAGGTGCGCGAAGTACACGTAGATCGCGCTGCGCAGCGCGAGTGCCCCGCCGCGCTGGGCGATGCCGGGCGCCGGCACGTCGCTGGCCTCGGTGAGGTCCAGGCGCATCGGATAGAAGTGCGCGGCGATGGTCTCGAAGCCCATCCGCAGGCCGATCGCCGCCAGCGCACACAGCGCGATCGCGTCGGCGTGCTCGGCGATCGGCAGGTTCGCGCCGGCCATGCCGGGCAGGGCAAGGACGATGTTCTGCGTCGCCCAGGCGCCGATCAGCCCCGCGATGACGATGTCCGCGGCACGGTCCCAGGACGCCTCCAGACCGCGCGCCGGCGAGCGGCGCAGCGGGCGTGCGAGCCCGGCGACCAGCGGCACTGCGAACCACAGCATCGACATGCCGAACATCAGGCGCGCGTCGCCGTCGGACTGCACACCGCCGAGCATCACCACGCCGATCGTGAACGTCAGCACCGCCGCCAGCCCGGCGGCCGCGTCGAACACCCCGAGCATGACCATCGCGATCGTCAAGCCCAGGACCGGAGGCGCGGCGTCGCCGCCGGTGTTCTGGATCGCGAGGATCCCGAGCGCGATGCCGGCGACGATCCCCAGCAGCGAGCTCGACCCGAGCGTCGCGCGCAGGTAGGTGCCGTCGGAGGCCACCCGCGCCAGCAACGGTGATCGCCGAGCCACGCGGACGGGAATCGTCGCGTTGAGCCGATCGAGCCTCTTGGTTCCCGGCCACGCCCAGGTTCGCGAGCGGTCGCCCAGCGCGACCGCCCCGAACCCGGCCGCGAGGAACTCGTAGTCGACCCCCCCGTGCTCGTAGCTCGACGACGGAGCCGAGGACTGGTGGCGGTGGTGGCCGGTTCGATCGGCGGACCGCGCGCGTGCGCCGCCGGCCGAGCCTCCGGCGCTGCGCGCCAGCCCACCGCCGGACGCCAGCGCGAGCAGCGCGAACGCCGCGCCGAGGATGCCGATCGTCTTCACCGGCTCGGCCCGCGGGTCGTATGGCGCGTAGGCCTCGCGCGTGGGGCTCGCGAGCGGCGGCGCGCTCGAGGCGCGCGCCGCTGCGCGCGCGGGGCGCGCCCGCGTCCCGGACGGCGAGCTCGCACGGCGCCCGCGCGCCACCGCGGCGGACGGGGACCCGCCCGCCTGCGCCGGCGCGGGCAGCGCCGGGACCGCGGTCGCCACGACGCCGGCCGCCGTCGGCGGGGGCAGCTGTGCCGGCGCCGGTTGCTGTGCCGGCACCGGTTGCTGCGCCGGCGCCGGTTCCTGCCCCGGCGGACCATCTTCGCCGCCGCTTCCCTTCGTGTCGACGGCCGGGGCGCCGGCCGCGCCCGCCCCGACGGCGTACGTCACCGTCTTCGACGCCGTGTTGCCGGCGGAGTCCTCGGCGTGCACGACGAACGAGCGTTCACCGTCGGACTGCGTGTCGACGACGCTGCCGTTGGCGACCGGCCCGTCGCAGCGCGTCACGGCCGACCGCCCGTCCGGGTCACGACAGCTGTAGATCGCCACGACCGACTCGTCGCGGTCGTACCGCAGCCCGGCGGCGGGAGAGACGACTTCGATCTCCGGCGGCGTGCTGTCGCGGCGCGGCAGCGCCACGATCGTCAGCAGCCGGTGCGTGGGGACGGTCACCATGATGCCGGGCGAGGCCTCGTAGTTGGCGTCGCCGGTGTAGGCGACCGTGACGCGGTGTTCGAGCGCCGCGAGGGTGACGGACAGCACCGGTAGCAGCGCCGTCAGCGGCTCGAGACCGGCGAGCCGCAGTGACAGCAGCTCGCGGCGGTCGATCGAGACCACGATCCTCCCCGTCGGCCTGGGTGCGCCCTTCGGCGCGATCACCGTGACGACGAGCTGGACCGGCAGGCCGCTGTCCTGCGCCCGCGCCGGTGACGCCGCGAGGAGGATGGTCAACAGCGCGACGACGCCCACGGCGACCGATGGCCGCGTACCCCGACTCACCCATCCACGTGCGCCCCCACGCCATCGCGAGGCGGACCGCATCCACTCCATCACAGTCCCCCCCAGCGAGGCTTGGTGACCGACCCGAGCAGACACACTCTAGGCTCGTGGCCCACCTATTGCAAATTGCCGGCTTCCGGTGTGCCATCCCGACGATGCCTCGTCGCCAGCGCCGTCGTCGCGGCCGAGCGGCTGTGTCGCGGGCCGGGCCGCGCGTCGCAGCTGCGCGCGCGAAACGGCCGCCTAGCCGGCGCGCGCGGCGAGGTCCTCGCGGATGCGCTTGGGCAGCATGAAGCGCACGTCCTCGCGCACGACCTCGAACTCCGACACGTCGCGCACGCCACGGTCGGTGAAGTACGCGACGAGACGCTCGACGAGCTCCTCCGGAGCGCTGGCGCCCGACGAGATGCCTACGACGCGCTTGCCCTCCAGCCACGCCTCCCGGACCTGCGACGCGTCGTCGATCAGCTGTGACTGCGTCCCGCACTCGCGCGCGACCTCGACCAGGCGCTGGGAGTTCGACGAGTTCTGCGACCCGACGACCAGCAACAGGTCACACTCGATCGCCATCTGCTTCACCGCCGCCTGGCGGTTGGTCGTCGCGTAGCAGATGTCGTCGGTCCGCGGACCGACGATCTGCGGGAGCTTCTCGCGCAGGCGATTGATGATCGCGCGCGTCTCGTCGACCGACAGCGTCGTCTGCGAGATGTACGCCACGCGAGTGGGATCCTCGACCTCGAGCGCGTCGACGTCGGCCTCGCTCTCGACGAGCACGATGTGCTCGGGGGCCTCCCCCATCGTGCCCTCGACCTCCTCGTGGCCATCGTGGCCGATCAGCACGATCGTGTAGCCGTCGGCGGCGAACTTCTTCGCCTCGACGTGCACCTTCGTCACCAGCGGACACGTCGCGTCGATCGTCGACAACCCGCGCGCGGCCGCCTGCGCGTGCACGCCCGGTGACACGCCGTGCGCCGAGAACACCGTCGTGGCGCCCTCCGGGATGCTCTCGTCGATCTCGTCGACGAAGATCGCGCCGCGCGTGCGCAACTGCTCGACGACGTGCTTGTTGTGCACGATCTCCTTGCGCACGTAGACGGGCGCGCCATAGAGCTCCAGCGCCCGCTCGACCGTCTGCACGGCGCGATCGACGCCCGCGCAGTAGCCGCGCGGCGCGGCCAGCAGCAGCTTCTCGACGGTGAAGGCCATGTCTGCAGGGTAGTGCGTCCCAGGCCCCGCGGTGGATGCGCGGCCGCGCCGTCAGCGCTCGCGCCGCAGCCGCGAGACGAGCAGGTAGACCGCCTCGCCGACGGCGTCGAGGCTGCGCGCGGCCACCTTGTCGAGCGTGTCGGCGAGCGTGTCCGCGGGCGGGTAGTCGAAGTCGATGACGTCGATCGCCGGCAGGCCGCGCTCGGTGAACGGCGTGTGGTCGTCGTAGATCGTGACCCCCTTGGTGCGCTCGAACAGCGCGCCGACGCCGACGTCGCTCGCGGCCGTGACGAGCTTGCCCCACAGCTCGGGATCCGAGCCGCCCTCGCGCGGGAAGCGCAGCCCGCGCTTCTCGGCGATGTAGTCGAGCAGCACGAGGCTGGAGAGCTCGCCGTCGTGGCGCCTGGCGTAGGCCTTGGACCCGCGCAGCGCGCACCGCAGGAACGGCACGCAGCCCGCCGGCTCCTCCTCGCCGTCGAACAGCACGAAGCGCACGGGACGATCGCTCGGGCGGCGCGGGGCGCGCGCCAGCGCCCGCGCGAGCCAGACGACCGCGGCGCTGCCGGCGGCGCCGTCGTTGGCGCCGACGAAGCCCTTCGGCCGCGCCTCGACGTCGTAGTGCGCGGCGAGGACGATCGCGCGGCCACGGCCGGGGATCGAGCCGACGACGTTGCGCAGGCGCGGGTGCCCCGGGATCGGCTCGAAGCGCCCGTCGGGCAGCAGCGAGCGCAGCCGCAGCGCCAGGCGGCGCAGCGATGCCGAGCCCGCGGGGCGCCAGCCGTAGCGCCGCACCTGCTCGCGCAGCAGCGCGAAGGCGGGCGCCGCGGCGAAGCGGTCGGCGGTCGGTCGCGGCGCGAGCTGCTGCCGTCGCTGGGCGCCCGCGGGCGGGCTCTGCGCGGGCGGCGCGGCGCTCGCGGGCGGGCTCTGCGCCGGCGGCGGCGCGCTCGCGGGCGGGCTCTCCGCCGGCGGCGCGGCATTCGCGGGCGGGCTCTCCGCCGGCGGCGCGGCGCTCGCGGGCGCGGTGCGATCGCCGGCCCCGGTCAGCGCCCCCGGCAGCGGGAAGCCGAGCGTGCCCCACAGCACGAGCGCGCCGACGACGACGAGCTGGACGGCGACCGCGAGCACGAGCACTCGGGTCGTCTTGTCAGCCATCGCTCGCCGCGACGTCCAGCAGCTCGGCGAAGCGCGCGCGGGCGAGCGCCCGCCGCGTCGGCACGTGCTCGGTCGGCACGCCGCCGGCCGGCGGCTCGTAGCCGCGCAGGATCTGCCGCGCGACGGACTGGCGATGGACCTCGTCGGGGCCGTCGTAGAAGCGCGCCCCGCGCGCGTAGCGGTACATCGCCTCGAGCGGCATGTCCGTCGAGTAGCCGAGGCTGCCATGGACCTGCAGCGCGCGGTCGATGACGTCGTGCAGCACCTGCGCGCCGAAGAACTTGATCAGCGAGACGTCCGTGCGCGCCGCCGCGGCGCCCTGCGCGTCGATCTTCCACGCCGCGTGCAGCGTCATCAGCCGCGCCGCCTGCATCTGCGCCGCCGAGTCGGCGATCCAGTTCTGGACGGTCTGCTTGTCGCCGAGCAGCGACCCGTGCGAGACGCGATACGTCGCGCGCTCGCAGAGCATGTCGAACGCACGCCGGGCGACGCCGAGCCAGCGCATGCAGTGGTGGATGCGGCCCGAGACGAGCCGCTGCTGGGCGAGCAGGAAGCCGGCGCCGCGCGCGCCGAGCAGGTTCTCGCGCGGGACGCGGACGGCGTCGTAGACGATCTCGGCGTGGCCGCCGAGGCGGCCGAAGCTCTCGGTCGGGCGCTCCATCGTCGCGACGTCGCGGACGATGTCGACGCCCGGCGTACCGGCCGGCACGAGGATCATCGACGCCTGCGCGTGCGACCGCGCGTCGGGCTCGGTGATGACCATGACGATCAGGAGGTCGGCGATCGAGGCGTTCGTCGAGAACCACTTGTGGCCGTCGATGACCCACTCCCCCGCGACCTCGTCGAGCACCGCGCGCGTCGACAGCATCGTCGGGTCGGCGCCCGCGCCCGGCTCGGTCATCGAGAACGCCGAGCGCAGGTCGCCCGCCAGCAGCGGATACAGCCAGCGCTGCTTCTGCTCCTCGGTTCCGGCGATCGCGAGCAGCTCGGCGTTGCCGGAGTCCGGCGCCTGGTTGCCGAACGCGCTCGGCGCGAGCGGCGAGCTGCCGAGGATCTCGTGCATGAGCCCGAGCTTGACCTGGCCGAAGCCCTGCCCGCCGAGATCCGGCGGCAGGTGCGCCGCCCATAGCCCGCGCTCGCGCACGCGCTCCTGCAGCGGTCGCAGCGCGCGGTCGAGCGCATGGCGGTCGAGGTCGAGCGTCTCCAGCGGCCAGATCTCCTCGCGCACGAACGCGTCCATCCAGTCCAGCTCGGCCTGGAAGGCGGGCTCGGTGCTGAAGTCCCACGCCATCCTCAGCAGGGTACGGACGCCCGGCGCCGGAGCGCGGCTACGCTCTGCGTCGCATGGCGACGCGACACCTCGACCGGCTGACCGCGATCGACGCGTCCTTCCTGCACCAGGAGGGACCCGACTCGCACATGCACGTCGGCGCGCTCGTCGTCGCGCAGGGTCCGGCGCCGGGCTACGACGACTTCCTCGACTCGATCCGCCGGCGCCTGCACCTCGTGCCGCGCTACCGCCAGCGCCTGACGTTCCCGCCGGCGAGCTCGGGGCGCCCGCTGTGGACCGACGACACGGACTTCAGCCTCGAGTACCACGTGCGCCACACCGCGCTGCCGGCGCCCGGCAGCCACGAGCAGCTCATGAACCTCTGCGCGCGCGTCTTCTCCCAGCAGCTCGACCGCACCAAGCCGCTGTGGGAGATGTGGCTCATGGAGGGCCTCGAGGACGGCAGCTTCGGCCTGCTGACGAAGGCCCACCACGCGATGATCGACGGCATCGCGGGAGTCGACCTCGCGACGGTGCTGTTCGACCTCGGGCCCGAGCCGACGCCGATCGACGAGGACCTCGAGCCATGGGTCCCGGATCCCGCGCCGAACCCGATCGAGCTGCTGGGCGCCGGCGCCGCGGGGATGGCGAAGGCGTCGCTGTCGGTCACCGCGAAGGCGCTGTCGAAGCTGCGCACGCCCGAGCGCGCGCTGGCGGAGGCGCGCGTCGCGCTCGAGGGGGTCGGCGAGATCGCGTGGGCGGGGCTGAACCCGGCGCCGCCGACGCCGCTGAACGTCGAGATCGGGCCGCACCGGCGCTTTGCCGGCGTCGTCTCGGAGCTCGCGGACTTCAAGTCGGTCAAGAACGCCTTCGGCGGCACGGTCAACGACGTCGTCCTAGCGGTCGTCGCGGGTGCGCTGCGCCGCTGGCTGCAGTCGCGCGGCGTGCGCACCGAGGGCATGGAGCTGCGCGCGCTCGTGCCGGTGTCGGTGCGCTCGCAGGACGAGCGCGGCGCCGCCGGCAACCGCATCGCGGCGATGCGCGGTCCGCTGCCGGTGTGGGTCGACCACCCCGTCGAGCGCCTGGCGGTCGTGCGTCACGCGATGGACGACCTCAAGGAGTCCAAGCAGGCGATCGGCGCCGAGGTCCTGACGAGCGTGCAGATGTTCGCACCGCCGACGGTGCTCGCGCAGGCGTCGCGCGTGAACTTCTCGACGCGCCTCTTCAACCTGCTCGTGACGAACGTCCCCGGGCCGCAGTTCCCGCTCTACGTCGTCGGACGGCGGATGCTGTCGGTGTTCCCGATCGCGTTTTTGCCGAAGAACCACGCGCTCTCGATCGCGATCATGTCCTACGACGGCGCGATGAACTTCGGCCTGCTCGGCGACTACGACGCGATGTACGACCTCGAGGCGTTCGGCGCCGCGATCGAGACGTCGCTCGCAGAGCTCGTGGCGCTGGCGGCGAGCGCGGGGTAGTGCCGGCGATGTCCGGGAAGCGACCCGCCACGCGCGGCCGCGCGTGCGCCGTCGCCGGCGCGCTGATCGTGGCGCTGCCGGCCTTCGCAGGCGCCGAGGCCGGCAAGGTCACGTCCGCGTCGCGGGTCTCGGTCGCCGGGCTCGGGCCGATCAAGATCGGCATGACCGAGCGGCAGGCCGAGCGGGCCGGCCAGGTCTCGCTGACGGGCACCGGCTCGGGGCCGGGCTGCCGGTATCTGTTCCTACGCAAGGGGACGATCCAGGCGGACCTCATGCTCAACCACGGCCGCATCGTCCGCGTCGACCTCGTGCGGCGGGGCCTGCGCACGACCGGCGACATCCGCATCGGCGACAGCGAGGCGTCGGTCCGCCGCCGCTTCGCCGGCCGGCTGCGCATCACGCCGGCGAAGTTCGTGGTCGGCGGCTTCGACCTCGAGGTCCGTCCGCGCAACCGCAGCGAGCGCAACCGCCGGCTGATCTTCGGGACCAACGGCAGGAAGGTCGTGGCCGTGCAGGCCGGACGGCTGCCCGAGGTCCGTCTGGTCGAGCGCTGCGGGTGAGCGCGGTCAGCGCCCGGAGTCGACGCGGGTCGTGAGGTCCGGCCGCGACGGCACCGCCTCGCGGTTGCCGGCCTTGTCGACGGCGACCGTGTAGAAGCGATAGCGCGCGCCGGCGACCGCGCGGACCTTCAGCTGGGTGTTCGTCGTGCGCTTGATGCGCCGGTACGGGCCGCGGTTCGTCGAGCGAAGGACGTCGTAGTACGCGACCCCGGACGCCGCGAGCCGCGGCAGCGCGCGGTCCTGACCGCTCCAGCGCACCAGCACCGCACGCGGCCGGCGCACGCGCGCGGGTCCGCGCAGCTTCGAGATCGGCGCCCGCCGGTCGATCGCGGCGACCGCCGACAGCGCGGCGCCGGCGTTGAGGATCCCCCAGCCGAGCTCGGGCGACCAGCCGCTGCCGGCCGGGCGGGAGGCCGTCTCCTTGAGGGCGCGGATGATGTCGGCGGCCTGCGCGTCGGGGTTCAGGACGCGCGCCAGCGCGGCGACGCCGGCCACGATCGGGGCCGCCATCGACGTCCCCTGCAGGTACGCGTAGCGGCGGTCGTTGCCGACCTGCGTGCGGCACCCGCAGGGCGGCTGCGGGAACAGCAGGCTGCCGCCGCTCTCCAACTGCGTCGGGTTGCCCGGAAACGCGCCGAGCAGGCCGGCCGGCCCGATCACGTCCGCGAACGCGCCGTACGCGGCGAGCGAGATCTGCGAGCCGCGACCCGCGAACGACGCGCGCTGGTCGGCGAAGTTCGCGGCGGTCACCGACAGCCCGCGGCCGGCGGTGATGTCGGGGCCGCTGCCGGTCGGCTGCAGCACGTTCGCCGGATCGCCCTGCTGCTCGACGGGTGCGTCGGCGGCGGCCGCGACGAGCACGACGTCGTGCGCGACGGCGTAGTCGACGGCGTCGGTGATCGCGCGCGCCGCCGGCGCGCTGCCGTCGGTCCCGAAGCTCATGTTGATCGAGTCCGCGCCGCGGTCGGTCGCGTCGATGATCGAGCGCGCGATCGACCCGTCGCCGAGGTCGCTCTTGACGACGATCAGGCGGCAGTCCAGCCCGGCGCCGACGATGCCCGTCGCGTTGTCGCCGGCCGCGCAGGCCAGCGAGGCGACGTGCGTGCCGTGGCCGTTCTCGTCGCCCGTCGCGGGGCCGGCGCCCGGCGTGGCGTCGTCGTCGACCGCGTCGGCGATCTTGCCGGCGAGGTCGGGCTGCCCGGAGTCCAAGCCGGTGTCGATGACGCCGACCTTCGCGGCGGCGCCGCGCTCGAGGTCCCATGCCGCCGGCAGGTTGGTGCGCGCCGCCCACCACTGCAGCGGCGTGCCGGGCGGCGTGCCCGGCGCCGTCTCGAGCGTCGTCAGCGACGGGTCGTTGGGCATCAGGCGCAGCTCGTGGCGGCGCTCGACCTCGACGTGTGCGACGCCCGCGTGCGCGCGCAGCGACCTCGCGAGGACCGACAGCGCGAGGCCGGCGGTCGGGCGCACGGAGACGAGGCCGATCTGCGGGACCTGCGCGCCGTCGGGTCGCACGCCGTCGAGCGCCAGCACGGACGCCGCGCGGATGCCGGACTGCGGCTCGAGCGTCACGAGCAGGCGGCCGGTGCGGCCGGTCGCGGCGTGGGCCGCGGCGGGCGCGAGCGCGAGGGCCAGCGCGAGCGCGAGCCCGCGGCGAAAGAGGGTCTGGGGGCGCAGGGTCGTCTTGAAGCAGCTCAGAAGCCGAGCGCGAACTTCGCGTCCTCGCTCATCTTCTCCGGCGACCATGGCGGATCGAACGTCATCGAGCTCTGCACCGACTCGACGCCCTCCAGGGGCAGGACGAACTCCTCGATCTGCTCGGTGATCTGCGGACCGATCGGGCATGCGGGCGTCGTCAGCGTGAACGTGACGTGGACGTTGCCGGAGTCCTGCTGGACGCCATAGATGAGCCCGAGCTCGACGAAGTCGAGGCCGAGCTCGGGATCGATGACGTTGGTGAGTGCCTCTTCGATCTCTTCGAGTGTTGCCATGAGGCCGATTCTAGCCTGGCGTTCCGCCGTACTTGAGGTAGGTTTCGCGCATCGTCTCCTACGACGACCACCCACCCGTGCTCCGCTGTCGCGGTGACGAGGATCGCTCGACGCAGGCTCTGCGTCGCCAGGCGTTCTCGCAGGCCATCAGCGCGCCCGCCGACGTGCTCGTCGACCTCTCCGCGCTGGCCTTCGCCGACCCCTCGCTGATGCTCGATCTCGCGATGCTCGCGCGCCGCCTGCGCAAGGCCGGCCGGAAGCTGCTGCTGCAGGGCGCGCAGCCCGACATCGAGGCGCTGATCGCGTACGTCGGGCTGCACCGGCTGTCGGGCGTGCAGATCCTGCCCCCGCCCGCGCCGGCCGCATCTGCGCCAGTCGCGCGCGCTGGAGCCTGAGCGCGGCGGCGTGAGCGCGCTGGGCTGAGCGCGCGGGCCTGAGCGCGCGGGCCGCCAGCGCGCGCGCCTGAGCCGCGGCCTCAGCGCGCGCGCCTGTGCCGCGGCCTCAGCGCGCGGGCCTCAGCGCGCGGGCCTGAGCGCGCGGGCCTCCAGCGCGCGGGCCTCCAGCGCGCGGGCCTGAGCGCGCGGGCCTCCAGCGCGCGCGCCTGAGCCGCGGCCTGAGCGCCCTCCCCGGCCCGCGGCCGCGCTGGCGTAGCCTTTCGAGCATGCGCCTGCTGCTGTTCGTCCTCTTCATCGTCGTCCCGATCGCCGAGCTGTACGTGCTGATTCAGATCGGCCAGTCGATCGGCGTGCTGCCGACGATCGCGCTGCTGATCGCCGACTCCGTGCTCGGCGCCGCGCTGATGCGGTCACAGGGCCGCGCGGCGTGGCGGCGCCTGAACGCGGCGCTCGCCGAGGGGCGCGTGCCCGCACGCGAGGTCATGGACGGCGCGCTGATCGTCTTCGGCGGCGCGCTGCTGCTGACGCCGGGCTTTCTCAGCGACGTCCTCGGGGTGATCCTGCTGCTGCCGCCGACGCGGGCGATCGTGCGCCAGGTGCTCGTGCGCCGCTTCGCCGGGCGCGTCGTGGCGAGCGCGACGAGCGGCGCGCAATCGCGGATCTTCGGCCTCGGCGCGCGCCCCGGCGGCTTCGGCGGCTCGCGGCCCGGCGACCGCTACGACGACGTCGTCGACGCGAGCGCGACCGAGGTCGACCCGCCCCGCACGGAGCGTCCGTGACGATCGACGCCGGCGACGACCGCCTGCACCTGCCACCGACCCCGGACGCCAGCTTCCGCGACGCCGTCACGTTCTCCTTCGGCGACCCCGCCGCGAAGCTCTACGGCCTCGCGCGGCTGAGCCGCGGGTCCGACGCCGCCAACGGCCTCGCGGTCCTGTACGCCGGCGACAAGCCGGTCGCCGCGGGCGCCGGCACCGGCAACGGCGGCGACACGTGGGACGCCGTCGACGCGGCCGGCGTGCGCGTGCAGGTCATCGTGCCGCTGGAGGCATGGAGCGTGCGCTACGCCGGCGAGCGCGGCGGCTTCGACCTGCGCTTCGAGGCCTGCTCGGCACCGGCCGAGGTCGCCGGCGACAGCGACGTCGCGCGCGCGGGCGGCATGCTCGGCTACGACCAGCTGTGTCGCGTGACCGGCACCGCCAGCCACGGCGGCCGCGCGCACAACGTGCGCTGCCTCGGCCAGCGCGGCCAGCTGTGGGGCAACCCCGACTGGAGCCGCATCGAGCTCGCGCGGACGGTGTCGGCGTGGCTCGGCGAGGACCGCGCGCTGACGCTGACCGCCGTGCGTCCGGCGAAGTCCAAGGGCCATCTCGACGAGGTGCTCAGCGCGTTCATGTTCGAGGGCGGCGAGCCGGTCGCGATCGAAGAGCCGCGGCTGTCGACGACGTACGACGGCGAGCAGCGCCAGCGCCGCGCCGGCCTGGAGCTGTGGATGGACGAGGAGGCCGACCACGCCCGCCGCGTCGGCGGCGAGGTGCTGTGCGGCACGACGCTGGACCTCGGCGACCAGCGCCTGGACAGCGCGTTCTTCCAATGGCGGATGGAGGGGCGCGCGGGCGTCGGGCGCTACGACGTGCTGCGCCGCACGGTCGGCGACGGCGGGCGCAAGCGCTCGCGGTGATCGGCGCCGTCGTCTGCGACTTCGGCGGCGTGCTGACGTCGCCGCTGGCCGGATCGTTTCGCGCCTTCGCCGAGCATTGCGGCGTGCCACTCGAGGCGCTCGGCGCGGCGCTGGCGGCGATCGCCGAGCGCGACGGCGTGCACCCGCTGCACGAGCTCGAGTGCGGGCGCGTCGCCGAGGTCGACTTCCTCGCCGGCGTGGCGGCCGAGCTCGCCGTCGCGCTGGATCGCGAGGTCGAGCTGCACGACTTCACCGAGCGCTACTTCGCCGGCCTGACGCCGAACGTGCCGATGATCGAGCTGATGGCGTCGCTGCGTGGCGAGGGCTACCGGATGGCGTGCCTGACGAACAACGTCCGCGAGTGGGAGCCGCTGTGGCGCGCGATGGCGCCGGTCGACGAGATCTTCGAGCTCGTCGTCGACAGCGCGTTCGTCGGCATGCGCAAGCCCGACCGCGCGATCTACGAGCTGACCGTGCGACGCCTGGGCGTGCCCGCCGAAGCGTGCCTGTTCGTCGACGACCTGCAGGTCAACTGCGGAGCCGCACGCGCCGCCGGCATGCACGCCGTCGTCTACAGCGATCCCGACCAGGCGATCGCGGAGATCCGCGCCGCGCTGGGCGGCGCTCGCTCGCCTTCGCCGTCGGCGTGCTCCGGCGGTCGTGCGGCGGGCTGAGCGCGCGAGCGGCGGCGGCGATCAGGGGATCGACACCACCCGCGCTCAGTTGGCGGAGCCCAGCCGGTCCCAGAGGTACAGCTCGACGCACTCGGTCGCGAGCGCGCGGCAGCGCTCGCGGGAGAGATGCGGCAGCACCGTCTCGAGCGCTTGCTCCTCCGCGACGCCAGCGTCGAAGGCCTCCTCGCCGCGGAAGCCGGCGGCGATCTTCAGCGCCTCGCGGCGGTTGTCGCCGAGGCTCTGGAAGACGTTGACGAGGAACTCGCGGTTGGCGATCGGGTGGCCGACCTCGAGCGACGCGTGCCACGCGGCGAGCATCGACAGGTCGTGCTCGTCGAGGTCCTGCACCGCCTTTGCATAGTGCGAGGCGAGCTCGTTCTCGGGAATCTCGTCGACCCACGCGCGCACGAGCTCGCCCAGCAGCTGCCGGCGGGCCTCACGGCCGACCGACTCGGCGATCACGCGGATCGCGTCCTGCGGTTCGATGAAGCAGAGCGGCATGTGCGGCTCCCTGGCGGATCGGAGACGGGACGGGCAAGAAGCACGGTAGGGGTGGCGTCGGACGGATGCGGGACGTGGTCCCCCAGCGCGCTCAGCGCTTCGGATGCCCGAGCGGCGGCTCGCGCCCCGGCGGCTGGTCGGGCCGCGGGCGCACCGGCGCCGGCGGGATGTCGCGGGTCTCGGGGAGGCCGGGCGCCGTCAGCGTCAGCGGCTCGCCGTGGTGCGTGATCTCGAGGGCCTCGCCGCCGAGCAGCTCGTAGCGCGCGTGGGTGCGATCGACGCCGACGCACAGGCGCCGGCCGCGGTAGAGCAGGCGGAAGCTCAGACGCGTGAGCTTCGACGGCAGCCGCGGCGAGAAGTGCAGCAGCGAGTCGTGGTCGCGCATGCCGCCGAAGCCGGCGACCGCGACGAGCCAGCAGCCGGCGTTGGCGGCGAGGTGGATGCCGTCGTGCGTGTTGAACGCGAGGTCGCGCAGGTCGATGAACGCCGTCTCCCCGAGGTAGTCGTAGGCGAGGTCGGTGTGGCCGACCTCCGCCGCCATGATCGCCTGCACACATGCCGACAGCGACGAGTCGCGGACGGTGATGCGCTCGTAGTACTCGAAGTCGCGCGCGCGCTGCTCGTCGCTGAAGCAGTCGCCGCAGACGTACAGGGCGAACACGAGGTCGGCCTGCTTGACGACCTGGCTGGAGTACAGCAGGTGGTTGTGGAAGTGCAGCAGCAGCGGGTACTGCTCGGGCGCCGTGCTGTCGAAGTCCCAGCGGCGGTGGCGCGTGAAGCCCTCCGACTGCGGCGTGATGCGCAGGTCGTCGTCGTAGGGCAGCACGATCGCCTCGGCGGCGTCGCGCCAGGCGGCGGTCTCCTCCTCGTCGACGCCCAGCCGCGCGGCGGCGCGCGGGTGGCGCGACGCGAGCGCCGCAGCCTCGCGCAGGTTGCGGCGCGCCATGACGTTCGTGTAGACGTTGTTGTCGGCGAGCGCGCTGTACTCGTCGGGGCCGGTGACGCCGTCGATGCGAAAGCCGCCCCGCGGGTCGTGGTGGCCGAGCGAGCGCCACAGCCGCGCCGTCTCGACGAGCAGGTCGAGCGCCGGGCCGTGCTCGAACGTCTTGTCCTCGGTCGCCGCGAGGTAGCGCCGCGTCGCGTCGGCGATGTCGGCGTTGATGTGGAATGCCGCCGTGCCGGCCGGCCAGTAGCCCGAGCACTCGTGCCCGGAGATCGTGCGCCAGGGGAACGCCGCGCCCTCGAGGCTCAGCTCGCGGGCGCGGGCGCGCGCGAGATCGAGCGTCGAGTGGCGCCACAGCAGCGCGTCGCGCGCGGCGCTCGGCGCGACGTACGTCAGCACCGGCAGCGTGTAGGTCTCCATGTCCCAGAAGGAGTGGCCGTCGTAGCCGCGGCCGGTGAGGCCCTTCGCCGGGATCGCGCGGCCCTCCGACCGCGCGGCGGACTGCAGGACGTGAAACAGCGCGAAGCGGATCGCCTGCTGCAGCGCCGGGTCGCCGTCGACCTCGACGTCGGCGCTGGCCCAGAAGTCGTCGAGGTACTCGCGCTGCTCGTCGAGCAGGCCCTGCCAGCCGGTGTGCAGCGCGGCTGCGAGCGCGGCGTGGACCTGGTCGCGCATCGCCGGCAGCGAGCGGCGACTCGACCAGCCGTAGGCGAGGAACTTCACGATCCGCAGCTGCTGGCCGACCTCGAGGTCGGTCGCGACCGTCACGCGCGCGAGGTCGTCGTGGGTCTCGGTGGCGGTGACGGTCTCGTCGGGCCCGTCTACGAGGTGATCCATGCCCGCCGCGAGGCGCAGCCGCGACGCGCGGGTGACGTGCACGAGGCTCGCGCGCAGCCCGTGGTGGCCGTGCGCCTCGGCGGCGAGCGGGCTGCGCAGCGCCGCCGCCGCACGCGGGTCGTCGTCGCCGACGTCCGGCACCGGCTCGTTGGCGACGAGCTCGGACTGCACGACGATCCGCGCCGGCCGGCCGTAGGGCTGCACCTCGTAGTGGATCGCGGCGATCGAGCGCTGCGCGAACGACACGAGGCGCGTCGAGCGCAGGATCACGCCCTGGCCCGCGGGCGACAGCCAGCGCACCTCGCGCCGCAGCACGCCGGCGCGCAGGTCGAGCGTGCGCTCGTGGTGCTCGACGTTGCCGTAGCGCAGGTCGAACGGCTCGTCGTCGACGAGCAGGCGCATGATCTTGCCGTTGGTGACGTTGATCATCGACTCGCCCGACTCGGGGTTGCCGTAGGCCGTCTCGGCGTACGGCAGCGGCCGCTTCTCGTGAAAGCCGTTGAGGTACGTGCCGGCATGCCCCGCCGGCTCGCCCTCGTCGAGGTTGCCGCGCAGCCCGAAGTGCCCGTTGGAGAGCGCGAAGACGGATTCGGATTGCGGGAGCAGGTCGAGCTGCAGCCGCCGCTCGGGGACCGACCAGGGGTCGACCTCGTAGACGTCGTCGCCGATCATCGGGTGGGTGGTGGTTGGGGCTGCGGCACCAGCCCAGTCTGCCCGACTAGCGTTGGATGTGGGAGCTGCGGGCTCTCTTGGCTCGACCGCTGGCACTTCGGCGGCGTGCGGCCTCGGGACGTCGAGCCGTTCGCGCTGCTGCCGTTAACCACCGTCAGGGGTGGCGAGGTTCAGCAGTCGGCGAGCGCGCTGAGTGCGTCGCAGAGCTCATGGCGGCGTGCTGAGCTGAGCGCCGCGATCCGCTCGGTGAGCAGATGGCGATTGATCGGCTGCAGGTTGTCGAACGACGCAGCGCACTCAGTGGTCAGCCCGTCGTCCGGGCCCAGGGCGATCTCCGTCGGGATGCCTCGCACAGTGCGCGTGACCGGCGCGACAACAAGCCGCGCGAGCACGGGGATCGCGTCGCTGCGCGTGATGACGAGAACCGGCCGGCGCTTGTCCTCGGCCTCCGCCCACCACACCTCCCCCTGCAGTGGCTGGGTCACCAGGGTTCCTCGGCGATCATCGCGGCGCTCGCCGTATCCGACCAAGTCAGATCGTCGCCGGACTGGGGGGTTCGCCGGTAGCCATCGGCGATC
>JAWVGK010000076.1:0-4037 GCA_033855155.1 Solirubrobacteraceae bacterium
GCCCGCTGCGCCTCGAGGACCTCGCGGACGAGCGTCTGGTAGGCGACGGAGCGGTCCTCGTAGCCGTCGTCCTCGACCTTGCCCGCGCGCGCGGCGAGGCGGCGCTTGCGGTACTCGTAGAGACCGCGCATCCGCTGCACCGTGTCGTCGCGCGTCCAGTCCTCGCCGCCAAGCTCGTCGATGCGCGCGAGCGCGGCCTTCGTCACCAGCAGGCGGGCCTTGAGCTCCTCCTGCTCGACCCGGCCGCCGTCGCTCACGCCGAGCCTGCGGATCACGTAGGGCAGCGTCAGGCCCTGCCCGACGAGCGTCACCGCGATGACGCAGAAGGTCAGGAAGATCAGCAGGTCGCGCTGGGGGAAGTCCAGCGGCAGGGCCAGCGCGGCCGCCAGGGACACCGCGCCGCGGATGCCGGCCCACGCGCTCACCGTCCGCGTCTGCCAGGTCGTGCGCTGGGGGACGAGATGCGGCCGGCGGTCGATCGCGCGGATCACGAACACGATCGTGTGCTGCCACACCAGCCGCGTGAGGATCACGACCGCGGCGACGAGCAGCCCCCACCCCAGCAGCGTGGCGGTGGAGTAGCCGTCGAGCCCGGCGACGATCACCGGCAGTTGCAGCCCGATCAGCACGAACAGGATCGCGTTGAGCAGGAAGACCAGGACCTCCCACAGCATCGAGCCCTGCAGGCGCGTCGCCGGCGAGACGATGCCGGGCGCGCGCACCCCGATGTAGATGCCGACCGTGACGGCCGCGAGGACGCCGGACGCGCCGATGCGCTCCGCCGGGACGTACGCGGCATAGCCCGACAGCAGGCTGATCGTGTTCTCGATCAGGGGATCGTCGAGGCGCCGGCGCACCTCGGCGACGACGTAGCCCGCGACGAGCCCGATCAGGATGCCGCCGCCGGCGTCGGCGAGGAACCGCAGGCCGGCCTCCGAGACGGCGAACGACCCACTCGCGACCGCGGCGACAGCGACCTTGTACGCGACGAGCGCCGTGCCGTCGTTGACCAGGCTCTCGCTCTCCAACACGCTCAGCATCCGGCGCGGCAGGTTCATCCGCCGCAGGATCGCGCCGGCCGCCACGGTGTCCGTCGGCGCGACGATCGCACCGAGGGTGAAGGCGGCGGCCCAGCTCATGCCGTCGACGACGGCGTGAGCGGCGACCGCCACCGTGCCGGTCGTCGCCAGCACGAGGCCGACCGCGAGCGTCGATATCGGACGCAGGTCCCGGCGCAGGTCGCCGAGGTTCGTGAAGAAGGCGCTCGCGTAGATCAGCGGCGGGAGGAAGATCACGAGCACGAGATCGGGGTTCATCCGGACCTTCGGAAGCCCCGGCACGAAGCCCATCACGATCCCGCCGAGCACCAGCACGACGGGGTACGGCAGGTTCGCGGCGCGCGCCGCCGAGGCGAGCACGGCGACCGCCACCAGCAACGCGATCAGGATCAGCTCGATCTCGTTCATCGGAGCACGGCCACCCCGGGTGAGGAGCCCGCGCACCGCCGCGATCCTGCCGAGCGAGACCCCGGGACCAGCCTGGATGTGGCAAGACGGTACCGTTCGCGACCCGACGAGAGCGGTAGGGGAGCGACGTGAAGCTGCGCGACATCTACGCCCAGCCGGGCAAGACGTTCTCGGTCGAGTTCTATCCGCCGAAGGACGACGCGGGCGTGGAGCGATTGTTCGTGGAGGTGCAGGAGCTCAAGAAGCTCAACCCGGCGTTCTGCTCGGTGACCTACGGCGCCGGCGGCTCGACGCAGGACACGACGCTCGAGATCGTCCGGCGCCTGCGCCACGAGGCCGGACTCGAGGTCATGTGCCACCTGACGGTCGTCAACCAGCCCAAGTCGCAGGTCCACGGCGTGCTCGACTACCTGCGCGACAACGGCATCGAGAACCTCATCGCGCTCGCGGGCGACCCGCCGCGGGGCAGCGACGAGCTCGACTGGACGCCGCACCCCGACGGCTACCACCACTCGCGCGAGCTCGTCGAGGACGTGCTCGCGATGCAGTCGGACTGGTTCTCGATCGCGGTCGCCGGCTTCCCGGAGGTGCACCCGCGCGCCGTCGACCGCGAGTCGGACCTGCGCTACCTCAAGGAGAAGGTCGACGCGGGCGCGGACGTCATCATCACGCAGCTGTTCTACGACAACGAGGACTTCTTTCGCTACGTCGACGACGTTCGCGCGCTCGGCATCGACGTGCCGATCGTTCCGGGCATGATGCTGATCCAGTCCTCGGCGCAGTGCCGGCGCATCGCGTCGATGTGCAAGTCGAAGATCCCGCGGACCCTGGAGCGGATGCTGGAGCAGGTCGAGGGCGACCCCGAGGCCGCCCTCCAGCTCGGCATCGACTACACGACGCAGCAGTGCCAGGCCCTGTTGGACTACGGCGTCCCGGGGTTTCACTTCTACTCCCTGAACAAGGCCCGGCAGATCACCGCGATCTTCGACAACCTCAAGCTGCAGACGCTCGCCGCGGCCTGAGCGCCGGGCCCGTCAGGCGTCCTCGGGCTCGCCGACGGCGCTGACCGGGTCGTCGCTGGACGTCGACCTGTCCCCCGCGTCGCCGGCGGCCGTCTCGAGCGGCTCGTCGCCCGGCAGGTCGGCGTCGCGGCGCGTCTGCTCGGCCTTGCGCGAGGCGTCCGCGACGTGCTCGTCGAGCTCGTCGAGGTCGCGCTGCATGCGCCCGGCCTCGTCCTCCATCTGCTGCTCGATGTCCTTGCCCGACGGGTCGTCGTGATCTGGGCTCATGCAGCGCTGTCTGCCCGCCGGCCCGCTGCGCTACACCGTCGCCGGCGTCAGGTGCGGATACAGCGGATGCGCGTCGGCCAGCGCGCGCGTGCGCTCCGACAGCTCGGCCCGCTCGGCGTCGCCGAAGCCGCCGGTCAGCGCGGTCGCGATGACCTGCCCGATCTCGCGGAAGTCGTCGACGCTCAGGCCACGCGTGGCGAGCGCCGGCGTGCCGATGCGCAGGCCGGATGTCACCATCGCCGGGCGCGGGTCGTTGGGCACCGCGTTGCGGTTGACCGTGATGCCGATCTCGTGCAGGCGATCCTCGGCGTCCTGGCCCGACAGCGCGGAGTCGCGCAGGTCGGCGAGCAAGAGGTGCACGTCGGTGCCGCCGGTCAGGACGTTGACCGCGACGTCGAGCAGCTCCTCGGCGACGGCCGCGGCGCCCGCGCGCGTGCGACGCTGGCGCTCCCTGAAGGTGTCGGTCGCGGCGACCTTCAGCGACACCGCCTTGCCGGCGATGATGTGCATCAGCGGGCCGCCCTGCTGGCCGGGGAAGACCGCGGTGTTGATCTTCTTGGCCCACTCCTCGGTCGACAGGATCATGCCGCCGCGCGCGCCGCCGAGCGTCTTGTGGATCGTCGTCGTGACGACGTGGGCGTGCGGGACCGGGCTCGGGTGCTCGCCGGCCGCGACGAGGCCCGCGAAGTGCGCCATGTCGACCAAGAACAGCGCGCCGACCGAGTCGGCGATCTCGCGCATGCGCGCCCAGTCGAGCTGGCGCGGGTAGGCCGACCAGCCGCCGATGATGAGCTGCGGACGCTCGTCCTCGGCGATCTTCTGCAGCGCGTCCATGTCGACGCGCGAGTCCTCGTCGGAGACGCCGTAGGCGACGACCTCGTAGAGCTTGCCGGAGAAGTTGAGCTTCATCCCGTGCGTCAGGTGACCGCCGTGGTCCAAGCGCATGCCGAGGATCTTGTCGCCGGGCTTGATCATCGCCATCATCGCCGCGGCGTTGGCACTCGCGCCGCCGTTGGGCTGCACGTTCGCGGCCTGCGCGCTGAACAGCGCCTTCGCGCGCTCGATCGCGAGCGTCTCGACGACGTCGACGTGCTCGCAGCCGCCGTAGTAGCGCCGGCCGGGCAGGCCCTCGGCGTACTTGTTGGTCAGCGTCGACCCCTGGCAGTCCATGACCGCCTGCGGGACGAAGTTCTCCGACGCGATCATCTCGAGCGTCGTCTCCTGCCGGCGGGTCTCCGCCACGAGCAGCTCGGCGATCTCGGGATCGACCTCGGATACGTGC
>JAWVGK010000077.1:0-6345 GCA_033855155.1 Solirubrobacteraceae bacterium
ACGTTCAAGCTGCCGAAGCTGCCGCGCGACACCGTCGCCGAGACGCGCAAGCGCCTCGTGATCGAGGAGCTCGAGGCGGCGCTGGAGAACGTCGACTCGGGCATCGACGATCACTGAGCCCGCCTGAGAGCGCACGCCTCGGCGCTCGGCGCTCGGCGTGCGCGCCTCTGTGGCGTCCGCGTGCGGCCGCTCGCCGCGGCTCATGGCCAGGGTGCCGGATCAGGGTGGATCCCCGATGAACGCCGGGGGCGGTCGCGCGACGCTGCATCGCGCATCCTCACTCGATTGGCAGGCGCCGCGAGCGCCCCGTCACAAGGAGCCTTCGATGAGCACCGTTCTCCACTGCAGGACACGACGACAGACTTTCATGGGGACGATCGGGCCGCCGGCAATGACGACGGCTTCTCTGCGCTCGCCGGCGTCGTCGACGACCGGCCGCTGACCCCTCGGCATGATGAGCGACCTCGGCGAGCCGGAGTTGCTGGACGCGTGGAACCGCGTCCTGGAGATCCAGACGCGCGGGTTCGGCCCGCGCGAGGTGCAGTGGCTGCGCGGCATGGGCTTCGGCCTGCGGCGGGCGGGCGGTGCTCGAGGTCGGCAGCGGCGACGGCAACTACGGCCGCTTCCTCGCGACGAGCTTCCCCGACACCCGCGTTCTCGGCCTCGAGGCCACGCAGGCGCTGATCGACCGCGGCATCGACGCGGACGGCGAGCTGCCCGTCAACTACACGATCACCTGCGCAGCAACGTCGACCTCGGGTCGGACATGTTGGACTGGCTGATCGGGATGACCCACATGCTGCACCACAGTTGCCCGTCGATCCTCGCGCGCGACGACCTCGAGTTCATCGTCGGAGACTTCACCCGGCGCCGCGAGTGCGGGGACACCACGGTGTTCTGCTATCCGCAGGTGATTGATGATGGCGACCAAGCGGTCGTGAGCGTGAGCGCCGAGCCGTGCACGACGCGGCACGGAAGTCGACGGCGCACGCGAGAGCTGGTGGTAGGCTGCGGATAGGCGGCGCGCGTTTCACCGCGTGGAGCGGGCGCCGCGACATGACCACCTCGCGATCACGGTCGGGTCCGATTCGGCACCGGCTTTGAGCGTAGGACGGAGCGCAACGTGTTCGCCCGGTCGGCAGCACCGACCGAAGTGCCGCCATCCACCGCCGATCCGGCGGGGTTCACGGTGCGAGCAGCGGACGATCACGCTCCGCGGCGCGGGCGCCTCAGCGCCGCCCGACGAGCGTCAGTCCCCCCTTCGCCGGAGCGCCCTCCCAAGGGCCGGCTGGCCGTCCCCCGCGGCGAGCACAGCGAAGAACGCCCCGCGGCCCACCCGGGTCCCCCTGTCCCAAAGCGCCCGGGTGACCGCGGGGCCCAACCTTCGCAGCGGTCGGCGCAGCGGTCGGCGCCGGCAACGGGCATGAGCACCGCCGAGCTCGACCGTGCGGTGGCGACCGCAGCGCGCTACCGCGTCCAGGGGATCGCGCAGCCGATCGTCGTCGAGGACGGCCGCGAGGTCGACTGCGTCGCCGGCGCGGTGCCGGCCACGCGCCGGCGCGAGGTGCTCGAGCGCCACGCGGCGTCGGCGGCCGGCGCCGGCGCCGTGGGCGCCGGCTCCTGACCGATGCCGAGCAAGCCGACGCTGCACGTCTGCCATCTCGACCGGGCCGGCCCGGGGATCCATCCCTGCCGCCGCGCCGAGGACGCGCTCGTCGCCGCCGGCATCGACCACGACCGGGTCGTGTTCGGCCCGAACAAGCCCTTCGGCCTGCGGACCTCCGGCACGCGGCCGGCGCTCAAGGCGATGAGCGGCCAGGAGAAGCTGCCGGTGCTCGAGCTTCCCGATGCCACCACGGTCAACGGCACCGCGGCGATCCTCGCCTGGGCGAAGGCCAACGCCGCCGGCGACGGCGATCGCGCCGGGTAGGCCGCGCCGCCGCGCCGCGCCGTGACGTAACGGCCGTGTCGCCTATGCCGCGCTGGGCGAGGCATACGCAACACGACCGAGCCGCGACCGCCGGTCTGCGGGCCGTGCCGCCGCGCGCGCCGTGCTCACGCGTACCGCGCCGCCGCGCGCGCCGCGCGCGCGCCGTAGCCGCCGCCGAACAACGCGGCGTGCACGAGCAGCGGGAAGAGCTGCCACAGGCCGACGCGCTGCTCGTGGCCGTCGGCCAGCGGGGACGCCTCGTGATAGGCGTCGAAGCAGCGCGCCGACGGGCTGCCGAACAGGCGCAGCATCGCGAGGTCGACCTCGCGGTGGCCGCCGTAGGCGGCGGGGTCGACGACGTACGGCCGGCCGCCGGCATCCGCGAAGACGTTGCCGCTCCACAGGTCGCCGTGCAGCCGCGCCGGCACCTCGGGCGGGCCGGCGAGCTGCTCGATGCGCTCGCAGACGCGGGCGATCGCGCCGGCGCCGCGGGCGTCGAGCGCGCCGCGGTCACGGGCGGCGCGGGCGACCGGCTCCAGCCGGCGGCGGGCGTAGAACGCCGGCCAGTCGTCGAGCGGGTCGCTGGCGATGACGAACGTGCCGAAGCGGATCGGGTGCGCCGCGCCGAACGCCGGCGCGCCGGCCGCGTGCATCGCGGCGAGGCCGCGGCCGAGCTGCGCCTCGCCGTCGCCGCCGAGGCGGCCGGTCTCGATCATCGACAGCGCGAGCAGGCGCGGGCCGGGCGCGTCGGCGTCCTCGGGATCGACGACCGCCAGCACCTCGGGCACGCCGAGCGCGGCGGGCTCCGCGAGCCAGCGCAGGTCCTCGGCCTCGGCGCGGTACGTGCCCGGCAGCACGCTCGCGCTCGTCTTGACGAACACGCGCCGACCGTCGGCGAGCGTCGCCGCGTACGCGTCGTTGAGGTCGCCTCCGGCCATGCTCGCGAGCTCGACGACCTCGGCGCCGAGCGCTCGCGCCAGCGTCGCGGCGACGTCGCGCGTCACACGAGGCCCCGCTCGCGAAGGTCCTCCAGTAGCCCCTGACAGGCGCGCTCGACGAGGTCGAGCACGTCCTCGAACCCGCGCGCGCCGCCGAAGTACGGATCGGGGATGTCGAGGTCGCCGCTCGCGCGCGCCAGCGGATCGAACTCGCGCAGCCGGCGGACCTTCGCGCGCGCGTCGCCGTCGGGTGCGAGCGCGCGGACGTCGCGCAGGTTGTCGGCGTCGGCGCACAGCAGCAGGTCGAAGCGCTCGAAGTCCGACCGGCGGACCTGACGGGCGGCGCCGCGCAGGGCGATGCCGCGCGTCGCCGCGGCCGACGTCGATCGCTCGTCGGGCGGCGAGCCGACGTGCCAGCCGCCGGTGCCCGCGCTGTCGATCGCGACCGCGTCCGTCAGCCCCTCGCGCTCGAGCAGATGGGCCATCACGCCCTCGGCCGTCGGCGAGCGGCAGATGTTGCCCATGCAGACGAACAGCAGGCGGACGGCGGGCTCGGCCACCCGCGCGAGGATACGGACCGCCGCGCGTCCTACGCTGTGGGGCATGGCGCGAGAGCCGCGACCCGGAGACGTCAGCGACAAGGCGCGGATCGAGCTCGCGCCGATCGCCGCACGCCTGCGCGAGCAGATCGACGTCGACGCGCGCGAGTGGGAGCTCGTCGCGCGCGCGCTCGGGCACGCGCTCATGGCGGGGGTCCGAATCGGCGGCGCGGAGGTCGCGGCGCAGGCGATCGAGAGCGGCCTGCCGATCACGCTGAACATGCACGTCGAGCCCGCCGACCACGGCGAGCCCTGATCGCGGAGGGGATAGGGGATACTGCGCGACTGAAGCGGTGCCGTCGTGGGCAAGGGCGCCGCCGTCCGCAGATGCACCGAACGAGGAGTCCGAGTGGGCGAGCTGCTGCGCAAGATGTTCCTAGGCGACTACGCCAAGAAGTCCGACGACCAGATCGAGGCCGTCGCCGAGGGTGCGCTGCTGATGCAGGAGCAGCTCGCGCGCGACATCATCTCGCTCGCCGAGGAGGCCGGCGTCGAGAAGACCGACAGCCGCGTAGTCCGCGCCGTCGACATCTTCGAGAAGCTGCGGTAGCGCGCTCATGGGCTACTACATCCGCCGCCTGCTGGGCATGAACCACACGTTCGAGTCGCGCGAGGAGATCGTCAACACCGCGGAGGCGGCGCTGCGCCTGCAGCTGCTGCTCGCCCGCGACGTGCTGGCGATCACCGAGCTGATCATGCTTCCCGAGGAGTACAAGGTCGAGGATCGGCGCATCCAGCGCGCCCGCGAGACCGTCCGCCGTCTCGGCTGACGCCCCGCAGCAGGGCGTCGCTGCCGTCGCGCTCGCCTGCGCCGCGCTCGCGCTCGCATGCGCCGGCTGCGGCGCCGGAGCCGGCGCCAGCGCCCGCGCCCGATCCGGCGCGCCGCCGCCCTCCGCGCCGCCGCCGGCCGCCGCATTGCCGCCGGCCGTCGCGTCGCCTTCGGCCACCGCGCCCCCGGCGACGCGCCGGCCGGCCGCCGGCAGCGTGCCCGCGCTGTGCGCGCGGCTGCGCGCGCAGGTCACCGGCCACGTCAGCGCGCGGGCCGCGACCGAGCTGTCCGGGCTCGTCCTGTCGCGCACGCAGCGCGGCGTGCTGTGGACGCACAACGACTCCGGCGACCGCGCGCGGCTGCTCGCCGTCACGAAGCGCGGCCGGCTGCTCGCCGACGCGTCCGTCGCCGGGGCGGCGAACGTCGACTGGGAGGACGTCGCCGCCGGCCGCGGCGTGCTGTTCGCCGCCGACGTCGGCGACAACCTCGCGCGGCGGGCGACGGTCGCGGTCTACCGCGTCGCGGAGCCGCGCGTCGCGGGCGCCCGCGGCGGCCGCGCTGCGGTCACGGCGCGCCGCATCGACCTGCGCTACCCCGACGGACCGCGCGACGCCGAGGCGCTGCTGCGCGACCCCTCCAGCGGCGCGCTCGTGATCGTCGAGAAGCGCTACGGCGGGCGCGCGGGCGTCTACGTCGCGAAGCGGCCGGCGCCGGGAGGGACCGTCACGCTGCGGCGCAGCGGCCGCCTGCGACCCGGCGTGGGCGTGGGGGTCACCGGCGGCGACGTCTCCGCCGACGGTCGCACGATCGCGCTGCGCACGTACGACCGCGCCTTCGTCTGGCGGAGGCGTCCCGCAGAGTCGGTCGCGGCCGCGCTGCTTCGCAGGCCGTGCTCCGCGCGCGCCAGCCTGCTCGTCGAGGGGCAGGGCGAGGCGCTCGCGCTGAGCCGCTACGGCGGCGCGTTCTACACCGTTCCGGAGGGCTCTCGGCCGGCGCTGCGCCGCTACGCACCGCTCGGTTGAACGACAACCCGTGTTTACGGGTCATCTGGACGGGAACCACAATATCCAGAACCCGCCGGGAGCTTGGTTCGGCCCATATCCCCCGCCCTCCCCTCCCTCCCGGCTCCAGCGCCCGGTCTTTGCAGGACCGGGCGCGGTTCGTTAACCGCCCGTTCGGAGCGCCGCGCACGAGCAGCTTGCAGGCGTCGCGAAGGAACGTGGACGGCCCCGTCGAAACAGGGTCTCGCCTATGAAGCGATCCTCCACGACGACGACTCCCGAGTCGCTCTCCACGTACATCCAGGCACGGTTCGACGACTTCTCGCGCTCGCAGAAAGACGTCGCTCAATACATCGTCGACCACCTCGACGAGGTCGCCTTCCAGACGGCGGAGGAGCTGGCTCGCCGCGCGAACACCTCGTCGAGCACGGTCGTGCGCTTCTCGCAGGCGCTCGGCTTCGAGGGCTACCCGGAGCTGCAGCACTCCGCGCGCGAGGAGTACCGCCGCCGTCACGCCACGTCGCCGGTGCCGTCCGCGAGCGCGGGGCCGGCCGCACCCCTGTTCTCGCTCGACCAGAACGAGTTCGAGACGATGCTCGCCGCCGACCACGTCAACGTCGAGGACACCGCGCGCAAGGTCTCGCGCTCGGAGATCGAGGCAGCCGTCGAGGCGATCGCCACGACGCCGCGCCTGCTCGTCGCCGGCACCGACCAGATGGCCTTCTTCGCGTCCTACCTGCGCCACCTGCTGATGCTGCTCGACCTGCGCGCGGAGATCGTCGCCAGCCCGTCCCAGGAGGCGCTCGGGCGCCTCAGCCGGATCGACGAGGAGACGCTCGTCATCGGCCTGTCGGCCGGCCGCCCGCACCCGCTCGTCGTGCGCGCGATGAAGCTCGCGCGCCACCGCAAGGCGCGCACGATGGCGATCACCGACGCCACGCTCTCCGAGGTCGCCAAGCTCGCGCAGATCCGCCTCTACTCCTCGTCCAACAGCCCCGCCTACGTGCGCTCGCACACGGCGCTGCTGAGCATGGTCCAGGCGCTCGCCTACGGCGTCTACGCCCGCGACGCCGACGGCTACGCGGATCGCATCAAGGCGTTCAAGCTG